>NZ_SJPT01000009.1:0-215692 GCF_007860095.1 Novipirellula galeiformis
ATACGTCCGCCGCCCCAAAACCACCCACTTCCAGAAACGAAAAAAGAAAAGTAAACCCAACGATCCAGAAGACCCAACGTCAAAGTGAGTGCCATTGGGCGTTAGCCCCGGTTGAACCGCTTGAACCGGGGCTAACGCCAAAACGGCTAATCTACCGAAAGACTCCTGCCTACCTGCTTAGCAAAACAAACTTACTGGGAAGCGCCGAGGAGATCGAAATGGATCTCGTTCTTGTCGGGTTGGATCTCAGCGGTGAGATCGCTGCGGTTGTTATATTTTTCGGGGATGAACGCCTCGATCTCATCGATCATGGCGGTCGGATCGCGGGCGACCTCGCCTGCAGCAACCTGCCGCCCCGTTTTCCGCGTTGCCCGTATCTCCACGCGATATTCCCCGACGACCGGGCCCACCGCGCGGGCGAGGTGGTACTCGCCCTGGTTGATTGCGCCTCCGGTCGACGGCGCCTGCGTTCCCTCAACCGGAATGAACGCGATCGAACCAGACTCGACGGGGGCCCCCTCAAAGCTCACCTTGCCACGCACCTCTGCCCGGTTGAGCCCGTCACCACCGCCACAGCCGATGGTCACGACTAGCAACGGGGCCAGCAGCAACGAGACGAGGCAACTTCGAATTCCAGCCACCATTGGGGCATCCTCTCATGAGATTCAAGACACGAACAAACACGAATCACTCAGAACTCACCGACCACCTCGTAGCCGGCCGTCGTTCCCAGCGCCTGCCACGTCTGCAGGTTGACCGATTCACTGATAAAACGCGTCGCGCCGTCCATCAGCAACACCTGCACACCGCCGGGATGACGACTCCGCGCCGAAAGGAGGATGTTTCGGGTGGCGTGATTATTGTACGTTCCAATACATGGCGCCTCGGGATGGTTCGCGTCTGCGGTGGTACACATGCCGTTACGGACTTCGTCCGGAATCCGTGTGTTCGGCGTGCGATCGTGCTGATAATGACTACCTTCGGTGTAGCTCCATGCGCCGCGGTAATCATAGCCGCTCAGCTTGATGATTTCCGAAATGCCAATCGTGTTTGTTGTCCCATCGGTAATGTCGCGAATCTTCAGCCCCCTGTTCTGCATGAAGACACCCGGTTGCTGACTCGGCTGCAGCTCCTTCTTTAGATGTCCGATTCCCGTGTTGCAGACATAGCTGTTACGGACGCGGCAGGGATGCCCAAATTCACTCTCACCGCCCGACGGGCACTGGAAGGCCGCTAATGCCGTCTCCATGATCGGCTCGTTCCACCCGTAGCAACCGCCGAAGTTTGAACTGAAATTGAGTTGGTCATACAGCGCGCCTTGCTCGATGTAGGGCCAAAGGAAAATGGGCCATGTGAAACCGTCGCTGAGATTGACGCGGCTCAGGGTATGCCCCGGCGGGAAGGACCCGAGCGTGTCGTGATAGGTGTGCAGCGCCAGCCCCAATTGCTTGAGGTTATTGGAGCACTGCATCCGCCGCGCCGCTTCGCGTGCCGATTGCACGGCCGGCAATAGCAGGCCAACGAGGACACCGATGATGGCGATCACCACAAGCAACTCGACCAGAGTAAATCCAGGATTCCGCCAGGTCCGTTTCGTGCGTTCAATGCTTGTACGACTCATCGACTCCCCTTTATTTCACGTCGGTGTTGAGTTCCGTAACAACGTGCGACCACGACCCACTACGCCTTCCTTATCACAGGCGCAAGCACTCAAAATCAACACGTTACCACTATCATGCTGATGGCAATTTGCGATCCTCCGGGGACGCCTTCCTGCTTACCCCCGCACAGCCTCTACAGGACTATAGCCAACCAGTCCCACAGGGATCATCGTACCGTATCCGTCGCAATGGCAGTTGTCAAGCAAATCCTGCAACAACTCGTGTTGCTGGTGGTACGCCAGTTTTTGCGATGGCGCCAACTCCACCCCACTTGGAATCGGCCCACGAGCCCGCCCCCGCTGCGCGTGCTGGGGAACGAAAGCCTGAAACGCGAAGCAGCGAAGGACGCGGAGCCGACGACCGTCACCTCTGCACCGCGATTCTCCGCACCTCTGCATTCTCCGCGTTTTATCCGACCGCGTGACGACAGAAAGATTTCCAGAACAGTACCTTTCTTCCTCCGCGTGCCTCGCTGACACTTGCGGCTAGGAATGACCAGGGGCTAGGACAGTTTTAATTTGGATGTAGCTACCGTCGCCGCACGGTGGACCGCGTTCTGCGCGAACGCAGATACGGGATCGAACCTACGTCATTTTTCAAATTGCGCTAGCCGCGTTTTTTTCGAATGAACAATTTGAAACGCGGAGCAGCGAAGGACGCGGAGCCAACGACCGTCACCTCTGCACCGCGATTCTCCGCACCTCTGCATTCTCCGCGTTTTATCCGACCGCGTGACGACAGAAAGATTTCCAGAACAGTACCTTTCTTCCTCCGCGTACCTCGCTGACACTTGCGGCTAGGAATGACCAGGGGCTAGAACAGTTTTAATTTGGATGTAGCTACCGTCGCCGCACGGTGGACCGCGTTCTGCGCGAACGCAGATACGGGATCGAACCTACGTCATTTTTCAAATTGCGCTAGCCGCGTTTTTTTCGACGGTCTTCGGGCATGTTTTTAAAGTGGTTACGTCATGGATTAAACTGGGCTAACGTTGGTGCTCCAACGCGTCCCCAAAATCGATGAGCGAACGGATGCCGCCCCCGCCACCCCCGCGATTGACCACACGCTTTTTTCCGCCGTACGCGTTCGTGCCTGGCATGCATCCGCATCCAATCTCGGACCCGTCCGGACATCGCTGTGGTGACGATGCCGATGATGTCGCCCCGGCCGACGTCGCCGCGATCCGGCAATCGCATCGCTGGGCCGTCGACTTGTTCAACCACGGCTACTACTGGGAATCCCATGAGGCTTGGGAGCGGCTATGGATTTTGGCAGGCCGAAGGGGCCCCCAAGCCGATTTCCTAAAGGGACTCATCAAACTTGCCGCCGCCGCAGTGAAGGCGAGACAAGGTCAAAGTCAAGGCGTCCGACGCCACGCGCAGCGTGCCGCAGAACTCTTCCAAATCGCGGCTGACGACCGAACATTCCCAACCCCAAACGACCTGGGCCTCGCGCCGCAGTGGCTTGCACAACAAAGTCGCCTCTGCTTCGAAAACGCCGACGCCATCGTCGACATGACTGCATGCGACGTCCGCCGTGTTTTCTCCTTCGTGTTGGAACCTCACTTTACCGACGAACCGCTGCATTAACGGGCCACCGCCATCGGCGGATACTCCGCAACAACGAATGCAGCCCTGCGCCCGGCAATGGCCCAAAGCGGCCCGCCAGATGGCGAGCAACGCTTCCCTGATTGCAACGTTTCTGCTGGCTACAAGGTCTTCAAATACTCAATCAAATCGGCGGCCTCTTGCTCCGACAACGCTGCGGTGCCGTTGACCTTTTCCGGACTGTGCAAATCGGTGACCACGCGGTGCAGTGATTTTGCGCGTCCGTTATGCAGCCAGCGTGCCTTTCGATACAGTCCTTTTAGCGAAGGGGTATTAAACCCATGATAAAAATCCCCCTTCGAACCGAGCCCAACATCGTGAACTTGGTTGTCTGTTAATTCAGGGCCGTGATGGCAATCGGCACAAGCGGCCTTGCTGCTCAAAAAGACACTGCGACCACGGGCGGCTGACGGAGACAATTCCCCCTCAGGCCCAACGTAGGGATTGGGCGGCAACTGCAGCGATTCGAGATAGGCTCGCACCGCCTTCGTTTCATGGGGTGTCGCCGCCTTGCCGATCATCGTCGAAGTGAATGACGTTTCGATCGCATCGTCGAGACTCTGTTGCCAACCGTGCCACGTCCAAGGCTTCGTCTTCTCGACACCAAACAATGGCAACACCGTCTTGACCGTCAACTCGGTGCCATCGTTCCTGGTATCCATCGGCTGCGCATTCGAGCCGCCATCTTGATGACACGAGTGACAACTATACCATTGGTCCAAACTGCGCGTCGCATCATAAAAGAGTGCCATGCCTTCGCGAGCGAGGGACCTCTCCGACGCCCCTCCCAAATCAATCTCACGCACCAACTTGCGTTCAACCAAGTCGATGACCTGGACTGAATTGTTTAAATAATTGGCAACATAGGCGAAACGATCACCTTTGCCGACCTGAATCCCCAACGGTCGGCCGCCAAGGGGAATCCGATCAAAACGCTCGCGGTCGTATTGCAGTTCTCGTTCAATCAAATCGCCGGGCCCTCCCGCACCGATGAACGGCAGATCGGGCAACCGATACAACAACAATTCATGGGTTCCGCCCGCAGTGACAAGCACCTGTTTTTCATCCGATGTGATCGCAATGCCATGCGCATCCCCGATCGCCAACTCGGGAACGTCTAATGAAATCGCTTCCCGATAGGCGGGGCCGTCTAGACGCACCCGCCCCAGACGATTAGCTAAAACCCAGCCGAGTTTAATGTTGCCAACGGTGATCGGATTGGAACGATAAACCATCCAGGGAAAGTAGACGTACGTCCCGTCGCGTGATACGACCATGTGCCCCAGGTTGATGCCGCCAACGAGCGGCTCGTCATATTGCACCTCGAACGGTTCAGTATCGATCACGACAATTTTTCCATTCCCGCCGCAGCCCACGGCTAACGTTTTTCCATCGCCCGAGAGCGCGAGGTGCTTGGGCCATGGACCGACTTCGATACGTCGTTTGATCTTGCCAGCGAGGAGGTCAACCTCCACCACTTCACCGGAGGCCACCAGCCCTACGTACGCTGTTTGAGCATCTGGCGAAAGGGTGACGCCACAGGGCTGGAAACCGAGCGGGATCCGAGCGACCTCCTGGATTTTGGCCCCCGAAGCTTTCGCCGGCGAAACCGAGGCGGCTGCCGATGGCGCCGAATGACTTTGCTCGGCAGTTTTCTCTTGCTGGGAGCTTTTTGGCTGGGGACCGCTGCTCGCTTGGAGCGAGTAGACGACCAACTCGCCCGACCAAGCACACGTCACTACAAAATACGCTCCATCGGCTGAAAAGATGACATCCGACGGGTGATCTCCACAAACCACCTCATCGACCACCGAGTTCGATTGGGTCGAAAGCAGGGAAACGGTGCCCGAGGTTTCGTTAGCGGTGACAATCCAGCGGCCGGCTGGCCAAACGCCCTGGGGATTGATGGCCAAATCGACCGGAGAGCGGTCGACTTCCGCACGAACCACCGCCGTTTTGGGCGAGTCAGCCCAAGTGACAACCGAAAGCAAGAAAAGTGAAGCGGCAACGATGCCGAATCTCAAACCCGAGAACATGCCCCTGGCTAGGGCAGGAAAAGCAACGCAGAGGCTCTGATAAAAGGGGCGAAGCGTCGTTCCGGAAGTGCTCACCATTGATGCATCCTGTTTGTAAACGGCCTGTCAAATGACCGGCGAAACGATGAATTTTCGGGAAAGGCTGCTGTGAACCAGAATACCGGAACTCGATCCCTGCGGCTTGTCATTTTGCCTAATCTGTAGAATGTCCAACAGAATCTTCCCCCCGCTACCAATTTCCGCTCGCTATAATATCGCAATCTCGACACCGCGTTAGACCCACCCAATCGCCCCCGCCTGGAAACCGCTGCGCCGGCCTTACTCTGATTCGAATCGTTGCCTTTCCGATCCCATGCTCCTAACATGCGAGAATCGTGGGCCAAGATTCAAGAAGGATAAGACGCTGAAAAAACTTATTTTTTCGTGGCGGACGATTCCCCCTAAACGTCATTGCTGGAACAGTAATACAAAACGTCAACGTTGATGTTAACGATCTACAATTCGTGAACCATGCCGAGTGTGCATGGTAACAACGCCCCTTAGTAGAGGATTTGGAATGAAGAACTTTTTCGTGCTCGGTATGGCTCTGGCCCTCGTGTCTGCAACCACGGCGATGGCCGATAAGCCAGCGCAGAAAGGTGCAATGAAGAGTGGATTGCAACCTGGAGAAAACGTGGGACCGTTCTACGTCACCAAGTGTGCGGGTGCAGAAGAAGACGGCGTTGCCGAAGGCAAAAACCTTTGCTATCGCTGCCGCAACGGCTCCAAGCCACAGGTCATGGTATTCACTCGTAGCAACGACCCGAAGGTGACTGAATTGGTCTCGAAGCTGGATGCCGCCATTGGCGCCAACGCTGATTCGAAACTAACCGTGTTCGTCAACGTCCTCAACGAAGACAAAGACGACGCTTCGGAAATGGCAAAGAAGTTTGCTTCGACCACCAAAGCGAAAAGCATTCCTTTTGTCGTTCCTAACGAAAACGCCAACGGTCCTGACAACTACGGCATCAACCCTAAGGCTGACGTCACAATCGTGATGGCGAACGAAGGCAACGTGAAAGCGAACTACTCGGTCGCCAATGCCAAGAAATTGGACATCGACGCAGTGATCGGAAACCTCGGCAAGATTCTCGAGTAAGATTCTCGAGTTTCAAGTTGCAGCAAAAAAATAAACGACGACGGTTTTCACCGCCGTCGTTTTTTTTGTTTACCACGAATCTACTGCAGGAAGCTTAGGCCTCTGGGGATTGAATGACGCGGGGCTTAGAGCATTCCTAAATTTGATGTAGCTCGTGTCGCTAGGCGTTGGACCGCGTTCTGGCGAACGCAGCCACAGGATGAATCCCACGTCATTTGTCAACATGCTCTAATAGAGCGCTTTGATCGCTAGTTGGCTCCAGGTTTCGAGTTGCTCGATGTCGGCTTTCAGCTCTTCGACGCTGACAAAACCACCTTCGGCTAAATCCGCTTCGTTGCTGTGGACCTCGGGCGAATCCAACACAAAGCGATGAACGACTCCTAAGTGAACCTTGCCCACTTCGTTCGACGGATCGTAGATCAAGCCTTCTTGAGTTTCTTGATAGCCGGCTCCCAAGTGAATTTCCTCGGCGATTTCGCGGTGCATGCCGGTTGCATACGGATCGGCTCCATCGGCAGCATCTTCGCGGCTGATGTGCCCGCCGATCCCGACGCTACGTTTGGCATGCAAACGCGTCTCGCCGCCACCTCCGCCACGTGTGTACGTAAATAATTTCGTGGTCCCGTCGGGCTCGGTCCACTGGAGCAACACGTAGGGAATCAATTGCTTGAAGCTGGGATCCGTTTCCATCGGCGTGCGCGGTTGAAACGAAAGCTGGTCGCTCGCCAAGATGGGCTTCAGGAAACGATCCACATTCGCTTCAAAGCCGTCGATGACTCCGATCGATGCAATCACCGATTCGGGGATGACCAAGATATGTTCTTCGCTAGACATAAGAATAAGTTGTGGGGGAGAGAGCAGGGAAAAGTAGCGCTGGACCACGATCCATTCAAGCGTGACCGAGATTCGATCGTCGCCTTGGGACGACCAACCACCTTAAACGATCAACATCGTGTCGCCGTAGCTAAAGAATCGATATTCATTTTCGATGGCGGTTTGATACGCCTTCATGATCAATTCGCGTCCGGCAAACGCGCTGACCAAGACCAGCAAACTGCTTCGTGGTAAATGAAAATTGGTCATCAATCCATCGACGACTTTGAAGTCGTAAGGCGGTTTAATGAACAACTCGGTTGCTCCGCTCCAAGGTTGCAATTTTCCCTCGGGATTTTGGGCAGCGCTTTCCAGCACACGCACGCTGGTGGTGCCGACCGCGATGCAGCGTCCGTGCGCGCGACGCGTGCGAATCGCCTCCACCGCCGGAGCTTCGATTTGCCCCCATTCGCTGTGCATCACATGCTGGTCAAGATGATCCACGGCGATCGGACGAAACGTCCCGATGCCGACATGCAACGTGACCTCTTGAATATCGGTCCCGCCGGCGCGAATGTAATCGAGCAGCTTGTCGGTGAAGTGCAATCCCGCCGTGGGAGCGGCGACACTGCCGCGATGCTCGGCGAAGACCGTTTGATAGTTTTTCACATCGGAATCGACCATTTGGCCGTCGCGGATGTAGGGGGGCAACGGGATCCGACCGTAGCGCTCGAGCCAATCCGCTGGCTCGCCCGGCCAATCCGCTTCATCGCGGCCTGGCAACCTGGGGGTGACAAGCAAATGTCCATCGTCGGTGCGTGAGACGACCACCAATTGCATGCTGGGACGCCCTTCGCGATCCTTGATCGTAATCGCCTCGCCCGGGCGGAGCTTGCCCCGCGTCTTGGTCAGCACTTCCCAAACGCCCGTGGCGGGATCGGCCCGCAGGAAAAGTCCCTGCCATTGACCACTTGTTTCGGCGCGATAGCCGACCAATTTGGCTGGGACCACCCGCGTATTATTCAACACCAACGTATCGTCGGCATGCAGCAATTCGGGAAGGTCACGGACGTGGTAATGATCGATCGTGCCGGCCTTGCGATCGACCAGCATCAATCGCGCATCGCTGCGGGTCGCCAAGGGCTCTTGGGCAATTCGCTCGCGGGGGAGATCGTAGTCGTATTGTTCAATGTCGCTCATTGCGGACAGTGTAGTTTCACAGGAGCGTGCGCGCCAGCCCCCAGGGTTGGAAGCGTCCAGGGCGTGACAGGCGAGATGAGTGTCGCGGATCGCTCCGTGATCCTTGGCGCCGGACCACAGCCTGCAACACGGGTGGCCTGGTCCACTACCCTAAAGTTGAGTTTGGACAAAGCCTGTCAAACACTAGCGTCAGGACGTTTGACCTTCATATGCTCGAATCCCTTATGGGTCGCCATGCGGCCTCGGCGCGTCCGCACGATCATTTCGCTGCGGAGCAGGAACGGCTCGACTTCGTCTTCCAACGTATCGCTGCTGACGTTCATGGTGTGGGCGATCGCTTCGAGACCCGCAGGGCCGCCCAAGAAAACTCGCATCAACGTATCGAGATAACCGCGATCCTGTTTATCCAGACCGAGGGTGTCGATCCCGATCATATCAAGCGCCGCGGTGGTGACCTGGGCATCGACCTTGCCTTGGGCTTTGCTTTGCGCGTAATCGCGAACCCAGAGCAAGCGATTGTTGGCCAGTCGCGGAGTGCTGCGGCTTCGCGCGGCGATCACACCGGCAGAGCCATCATCGATCACAATTTTCAACTTTTTCGAATTCCGCTGCACGATCTCGCACAATTCGGTGGGAGTGTACCAACCGAGATGCTCGCGGATTTGGAAACGATCGCGTAGTGGTGCGCTCAACATCCCCGCTCGCGTGGTCGCGCCGATCAAGGTGAACGGACGCAGTTCGTAGTTCAACGTCCGCGCGCTGACCCCTTCACCGAGAATGATGTCGATGCGAAAATCTTCCATCGCGGTATACAGATACTCTTCGACCGCTTTGGGGATGCGATGAATTTCATCGATAAACAACACCGCTCCTTCGGAGAGGTTCGTTAAATAGGGCAACAGATCCTTCGGGGCACGCAATCCCGCCCCATTGGCCATCTCGACCGAAACCCCCATTTCGGCCGGAATCACGGTCGCAAAGGTGGTTTTTCCCAGTCCGGGTGGGCCATCAAACAAGATATGGCCGAGCGGCTCGCCGCGTCCTTGAGCCGCATCGATGGCGATCTTCAACCGTTCGATGACATCCTGTTGGCCGACCATTTCGTCCATCCGCCGGGGACGTAACGAATTGTCCTGCTCTTTCGGCATCAACGCTTCGGTTTCCGATTCAGGCTCGGATTGTTGGTAGACTGCTTCTCTGGCCATGCATTACACTCCCTTGGTTGACTTAGCCCTCCTACTTTAACGATTCCCCGCGGTTTGGCGTACCGCAAATTCTTTCGACGATTGCGATGACCTCACAAATCACTGACAAACCAACCTCAACGGCATCTCACCAGGACAACGCAGCGGAAAAATCCGCCATCCCCCCCTCATCCGCCCGCCAACATCATCATTGGCACGGATTCACTCAGATGGCCGATTCGGATCAAATCGCCATCGCCACCGCCGAGGGCTGCTGGCTAACCACCACGACGGGTCAGCGGTTGTTCGATGGCGTCGCCAGCCTGTGGTGCAATGTCCACGGTCATCGTCACCCCAAAATGAACGCCGCGATCCGCGAGCAACTCGATCGCGTCGCCCATATCACGACGCTCGGCATGTCGGCCGACATCACCGATCTGCTGGCGGAGCGATTGGTCGCGATCACCCCCGGCGATCTGAGCCATGTCTTCTTTAGCAGCGACGGATCCTCCGGCGTCGAGGCCGCGTTGAAAATGGCGCTCCAATATTGGCACCAACGCGCTGCGGCCACGGGCGCCACGTCCCCTTCGCCGAAAACCCGCTACCTCGCGCTGTCCTCGGCCTATCACGGCGACACGACTGGCGCGGTTTCGCTCGGCGGCATTAAGTACTTTCACCAATTGTTCGCTCCGATCGTGTTCACCCCCGTGCGTGGCCCGCTGCCATGCAGCTACCGGTTGCCCGAGGGCGTCCGTCCCGAAACGGCCTGTGACCACTACGCCGACGAGATCGAGACGCTGTTGAAACAGCACCACGGCGAACTCGCTGCGGTCGTGATGGAACCGCTCGTGCAAGGGGCGGCGGGCTTGATCACTCACCCCGCTGGCTTGCTCGCCCGCGTCCGAGAGCTGTGTGACCGATACGAAGTCTTGATGATTGTCGATGAAGTCGCGACCGGCTTCGGACGCACCGGACGGATGTTCGCTTGCGATCACGAAGGGGTCACCCCCGACATCCTGTGCCTGGGCAAAGGGATCACCGGAGGTTACTTACCGATGGCCGCCACCGTTGCACGGCCGCACGTTTACGAAGCGTTTCTAGGCGATTCATCCGAGCGGAAGCAGCTGTACCATGGACACACCTTCGGCGGCAATCCGCTTGCGGCGGCGGCCGCAATCGCTTCACTCGATCTGTTCGCCGAAACTCAATTGGTCGCATCGATCGATCGCAAGGCAGAGGTATTGCGATCGAGCTTGGACCGCATCGCCAACCATCCTCACGTTGGCGATATGCGCGGTCGTGGATTGATGGTCGGCATTGAATTGGTCGAGGATCGCGACAGCAAAACGCCGTTCCCGAGCGAACGATTGCTGGGACGCAAAGTCTGTGAAAGGGCGACCGAACTGGGTGCCTGGGTACGCCCGCTGGGGGACGTGGTCGTGATGATACCGCCATTGGTTGCCAATGACGAGGAACTGCAATTTCTGGGATCCACGGTGTCGCGGGCGATCGAGGAAGTGCTTGCGGAGTTGGGGTAACCCGCCGTGGTGACACGACGCAGTTCGGGTTACGAAAACAATCGCCCCATCGAAACGAGGTTCCATGATGCCAGCCCCATCGGATTCGTCCGACAACGCGCCGATCGATACGTCCGATCCGGCGGTGATCGCATGTTATGAACCCTACCTGCGGATGCTCGCTCGCGTCCAAATGCGGCGGGCATTGCAAGCGAAGATTGGCGTCTCGGATATTGTCCAGCAAACGATGTTGCAGGCGGTCCAGGGGTTGGATCAATTCCGGGGTTCGGGCGAAGCCGAATTCCGTGGCTGGTTACGGCAAATCCTGGCCCGCCACCTTTGCCATCTCGACCGTGATTTTCGTCGCGACAAACGTGATGTTCGGCGTGAACAATCAATGCAACAACAACTGGCCCAATCCTCGCTGAGGCTCGAAGGTTTATTGGCCGGCCAAGGCCCTACGCCCAGCCAAAACGTCGCCATGGGTGAAAACGTGGTGCGGATTGCGATCGCGATTGAGCAATTGCCCGACGCACAACGCGAAGCGGTTCGACTGCATTACCTCGAAGGCATGAAGTTGAGCGAAGTGGCAACCGAAATGGAGAAATCCAGCGGTGCGATCGCGGGACTGTTGCACCGCGGTATGAAGGCACTTCGCGAACAACTGGGCGATTAGCGAAACGTCCGTGCGAGCGGCCGATGGAGACGGCGTCCCCGTTTAATCCCCGCTGCGTCCGGCCGCCCCAGCCAAACCGCCACTGCGGGCGAACTTTATTCTCAGCAACCGCGTTCCTAAACGCGGTTTTAATTTTGATGCGGTTACCCTCTACCAGACGGTGGACCGCGTTCTGGCGAACGCAGCTACGGTTTGAATCCCACTTCATTTTTTAAAATGCTCTAGTCGCATCCCCCATGTTAAAACGCCCCAATGCTAAAGAACGTTCCCCTACCTAACTTCAATGACGTGTCGCATCCTGACGATCATCTCGAATTGATCGAAGAAGCGAACGAGCGAGTGGATGCGTTTACCAAAAATCGCCGCGACACGATTCGCAACTTTGTCGTTTCCGATTTTGAATTGGTCGGGGCCGCGATCCAGTGGTTAGTCGAAAACCGCATCCCTTGCGGCGACTCCTTCCTGGAATGGGGCAGTGGATTTGGCGTCGTCACGATGTTGGCGGCGATCGAAGGCATGGACGCGGTCGGTATCGAGGTCGAGCGTGACTTGATTGATCAATCTCGCCGGCTCGCCGAAGACTTCGACATCGATGCTGAATTTGTCGAAGGCAGTTTTTTGCCTGACGATCGTTCGGTGATCGAATCTGTGATCCAAGACTTTGAAAACGTCGATATCGACAGTCCGAGTGCCTATGACGCCCTGGGAAAATCAATTGACGAATTTGATTTGATCTTTGCCTTTCCATGGCCTGGCGAGCAGGGATATTTTGCTGCTGTCTTCGACCACTTTGCCGCCGACGGAGCACTCCTGCTGACGTACGACGGACGGAACCAATTGCGGCTGCAACGACGGGAATAAGAATCGCGTGAGGGTGTTTCGCATCATCACGCAGGTGATTCGCTTGCCGATTGGGCGTTGCGGTGACATGCCAACACGATGCGAATCGAATCGTAGGAGATCTTGCCTGCGAAAAATTCATACATCGGTTTCATCCGCCCCTCTTCGAGCAGATGCAGATTCTCGAGGATGGAATCACGTGTTGGCTCATCCACCCAAGGCGTGGGATCGGCAATTTTCTCGTGGCGCAAAAAGTCTTGCAGATAGCCGGCGACGGTCGAGACCGCTCGTCCCAATTTCTCCGCGACCTCTTCGAGCGACTCGCCCCGGCGAAAATGATCGAACGCGGCCATCGAATTTCCGTTGGGCAAAACCGCTCGCGGCGCAGTGGCTTCCGCTGCCGGCGCAGGAGCCGTTTTCACATCCGTTTCGAGATGGTGGTTTTGACAATACGCGAGAATGGGCTCGAGAAAGAGCTCGCCAAAGTCGGCAAGTTTCCGTTCACCAACGCCTTTGATTTTGGCAAGTTGCTCGAGGGTTGCCGGGCGAACGCGAGCCAATTCACGCAGCGTTGCATCGCCAAACACAACATACGCGGGAACATTTTTTTCGGATGCGATCCCACTGCGTATCGTCCGCAACGCTTCGAACAACCCACGATCGACACCCTCCCACGAGTCGACCGAGGGCGAATTTCTTCGCGAGCTTTTCTTTTGACCGGGAACGCTTAACCGCGGATCTCCGTCGCGGTGTAGTAACCGCCGTCCCGAATCGGAAAGCGACAAAACTTGGTATTCCCCCGTGCGTCGCAGATACCCTTGTTGGGCCAATTGATCGATCCACATCCGCACGGCGTCCAACCCGTCGCCGGACAACAAACCGTAGGTGCTTAGTTTGTCATGTCCCAATTGTAGGATGCGCTGCTCCGATGAACCGACGAGGACCTTTGCAGTGTGCGCCGCTCCGAATCGCTCTTGCACTCGCAACACGCACGACAAAATCTTCTGGCTCAAGGTGATCGGGTCCTCGACTAAGGCGATTTCATCTAAACAGACATCGCAACCACCACAATTTTCGTGCGTGTAAGGCTGACCGAAATGCTCCACTAACGCCTTATGACGGCACACCGGGCTGCAACACAGTTGATTGATCGCCTCGAGCGATTCGATGGCACCGCCGCTCGCCGCTTGCGAGTCCCCTTGCATGATTTTTTTCCAAGTCACGACATCGCCGCCGGAGTAAATCAAAACACACTCTGATTCCAAACCATCGCGACCGGCTCGGCCACTTTCTTGTTGGTAATGCTCGATCGATTTCGGCATCCCGGCATGGACCACAAACCGCACATTCGACTTATCGATCCCCATTCCGAACGCGACCGTAGCCACGATCACATCACAGGCGTCCTTAATGAAGGCGTCTTGGTTGTTTTTTCGCTCATCATCGCTCATGCCCGCGTGGTAGGGCAGGGCGACCGTCCCCATTTGATTCAGCGCCGCGGCGGTTCGCTCCACCTCTTTGCGACTAATGCAATAGACGATGCCCGATTCTCCACGATGCCGCCCGATCACATCGAGCACTTGTTGCAAACGCCGGTTAGCGCGCAACATGCGATAGGTCAAATTGGGACGATCGAAATCGCCCACCAGCACCTCGGCGTTACGGAGCTCGAGTTGGCTGAGGATGTCGTCGCGCACCGGCTGCGAAGCGGTTGCCGTGTACGCATGCACCGCGGCGGCCGGGAACCACTCTTTTAGAATTCGCAGCCCGCGATACTCGGGCCGAAAATCGTGCCCCCAATTGCTGATACAGTGAGCTTCGTCGATGGCAAAAAACGAGATCGGGGTTTGCTGCAGAAATTCGAGCATGCGGTTGGAAAGCAAACGCTCCGGTGCGACATACAGCATTTTGATCTGGCCAGCACGGATTTGATCGGCGACGGTGCGTTTTTCCTGTTGAGTCAACGAACTGTTGATGAACGCCGCATTCACGCCGCAAGCTCGCAGCGCATCGACTTGGTCCTTCATCAAAGAAATCAGTGGCGAAACGACGACCGCCATGCCATCGATACACAGCGAGGGGGCTTGGAAGCAGAGCGATTTCCCGCCTCCGGTCGGCAGTACCGTCAAACTATCACGGCGATCCAACACCGCGCGGATCGAAGCTTCCTGGAGCGGTCGAAACGAATCGTATCCCCACACCTCCTGCAAAACCTGGTGAACCGCAACCATGGCATTGGCAGGGGATGCATCCTTCGTCATCGTTTCTTTCCTTGTTCGAATCGCTGTTATTGAAAACGTCACTCCGTCCGCCGTGAACCGCATCCACCGCCATCGGCGATGAAGCCCCCATGTTCACAATCCTAGCGCAAAACCGCACGATTGCAAAACCGTGCAAACGCTTCCCCCCACTGGCAACCTCTGCTGCGGAGAAGGCGGGGCCCGAGCGCATGTCAGCAATTAAGGACGCTTGCGTTGATCGAGACGCTCGCCGGCGGGGGTGCGAATGGGCAGATTCAAGCCACCGCTCTCGGCCAATTCCGTGAACAGTTGGTTTCGCAACGATTCGATCTGCTCCTGGTACGCCGGCACATCAATCAAGTTGTGACGTTCAACCGGGTCGGTTTGCAAATCGTAAAAACTGTCGCGATCCCAAACGCCGTGATAATAGACGTATTTGTAGCGGTCGGTGCGGATCGCCAACGTCGTCGGTGTCGCCGGGAAATTCCATTCCCAGTGGTACTCGTACAAAATATGATCGCGCCATGACGGAGCCGATTCGCCGCGAGGTTGCCACAAGGGCTGCATCGAGCGACCGTCAAACTTCATTTCCTCGGTGCGTTCAATGCCACACACGTCCAATACGGTCGGGGCGATGTCAATGTTTTGGACCAATTGATCGATCTTGGTGCCAGCCGGAATGCGACCAGGGGCAAGGGCCAACATGGGGACACGGATCGACGTTTCAAACGCATCCCGTTTGTCATAGAAACCGTGCTCGCCTAAATGGAAACCGTTGTCGCCCATGTAAATCACGATCGTATTGTCCATCGCTCCAGCGTCTTCCAACGCCTTTAATACGCGACCGATGTTCTCGTCCAAGCCATGAACCGTCTCGCAGTAATTGTGAAACAGCTGATCAAAATCGGGCACGGGATCCTTATCAAAGGCTCCGGTTTCCATGTGATCGATCCCGTGAATGCTGTAGCGACGGTCCAACACCCAGCGTGGCTGGGTTTGGTAGTTGCGCTGCGTGTTGGCCATCGTTTCGGGATAATCGATCGCTTGGTCTTGGTAACGCTGAGCGTGACGTGGACTCGGCTGAAACGGATAGTGGACGGCTTTATAGGACAGGTACAGCAAGAAGGGATTGTCCTCGGAGCGATCTTGTTCTAGCCAATCCAGAGCGACGTCGGTCAAAATGTCGGTGGTGTAACCTTCAAACGATTCTCGCCGGCCGTTGATATTGAGTGTGGGATCGCTATACACCCCTTGCCCAGGAAAGCTGGCCCAGAAATCAAATCCTGGCCGCGGCGCGTCATCATCGTGTCCCATGTGCCACTTCCCTACAAACGCAGTGGTATAACCGCCTCGCTGCATATGCTGCGGAAAAAATTCCGTGCCCACCGGGATCGGGCGTTGGTTGTCGACCACACGATGATGGTGCATGTAGCGTCCCGTCAAAATCGAGGCGCGGCTGGGCGAACACAACGAGGTCGTCACAAACGCATTGCGAAAGTGGGCACCCTCGTTCGCCATGCGGTCCAGATTCGGCGTCGTCAAAAAATCGGGACAGGATTCAACGCACCCCATGAAATCAAAACGATGATCGTCGCTCAGAATAAAGACGATATTGGGACGCTCCGCCGCGTGGCATCGGTGACACCATGGCAACAAAACCACAGCGAAGCATAAACAAAGAAGCAATCGCATAGCCAAAACCAAATTGAAACGTTTTACAAAGGAAGGTTGATTTAGATCGCCCATTCCGCTGGTGCAGTAGTGGGTATGATACCGCATCGCGGGAGCGCAGCCGATCCAGGCCACCCTTCGGGCCCCCAAAACGAGACTGGGACACGAGACTGGGACACGAGGCAGCCCATCGCGAAGCGAGCAACGCCAAGGGGCGTCCCTTCCGTTGTAACCCCACCCCTTCCGTCGTAACCCATCGCGCGTTCAACCACGCGTTCAACCGGCAACCGGGCGGTTTGCGACGAAGTGTGTGTTGACGAAGTGCGTGTTACGAAGACGCAGACACCCCGAGGTGCCCCGAGTCCTTGCACGCGACCGGCTCGCTATGGCCGAGAAACGTGGGTCCAGCGTGACCGCGAGACCTCGTCAAGCCTAAACTTTTAGCAGTCCGGGCTAAGCCGTTGCAGGTGATCGGATTTCCTGCCGATAGGTATAGAAAGAGTAAAATCGAGGTGGAAGGGGCGTTACCAAGGGAGCACCGCCCCGAGCACTTTCACTTTGCCCACCCAAATCGACAAAGGAACCTAAACGATGCGTGTCTTTGTGACTGGCGGAACCGGTTTGCTTGGTAATACAGTGCTGCGGCAGTTAGAAGCCGCTGGACACGAGACGGTTGCCTTGGTGCGTGACGTCCCCGATCTCCGTCTGTTTGACGGATTGAGCACCCATTTTCTGCGTGGCGACCTGTCCGATGTCGACGCGATCCAACGGGGAGTGGCCGAGAGCGATGCGGTGATCCATTCCGCGGGTCTGATCCACCTGGGTTGGACGCGGCTGCGAGAGTCGATGCAAGTCAACCGTGATGGCACGGCGGCGATCGCCCAGGCGTGTCGCCGCTACGACCGCAAATTGGTCCATGTCGGCACCGTCGATACGCTCGCCATTGGATCACGGGCCCATCCGGCGAATGAAGCCACCCCGATCACCGCCGAGAACCGCCAAGTTCCCTGCAGCTATGTGCAAAGCAAACGGGCCGGCGTGGGCGAGGTCCTCGCGCAAGTCGAACAGGGCTTGCGCGCGACGATCGTACACCCGGGCTTCATGCTCGGCCCTTGGGATTGGAAACCGAGCAGCGGGCGAATGTTGATCGAGGTGGGACGCTCCTGGCGACCGCTGGCCCCTCCGGGTGGCTGCAGCCTCTGCGATTCGCGTGACGTCGCCGCGGGAACGATCGCCGCGATCGAGCGGGGCGGCGACCAGGGCCGTCAATTCATTCTGGCGGGTGAAAACGTGACCTATTTCCAACTGTGGACCGAGATTGCCAAACGCATGAAGTCTCGCGCCCCGCTGATGCCGACCGGCCCCGCCGGACTTTGGATTGCGGGAAAACTTGGCGATGCATTTTCGCTCGTTTCGGGCAAGGAAAGCGGCGATCTAAACAGTGCCATTGTTGAAATGAGCCGTATGTTTCATTGGTATGACAGCTCGCGTGCGAAGACCGAACTCGATTACACAACGCGCCACTTGGGTGAGACGCTTGACGACGCCACGATGTGGATCCAGTCGCATCACATGAGTCGCCAACGCATTCCCGCGTGACCGAGTCGCAGAGCAAAAACAGGCGTGTTTTCACGATTCCCCGCGATTCGGATGGGGATTCCCGGCCCTGATCCCGTGCGTCCGAAGACGGTTTCCAAGCGGCTCTGAGCCCGCATTTTCTTCGCCTGGCACGGTAATTCACGGCATTTTGCGAACCGGAAGCCGCTCCCGTTCACGGCCGGAGATGAAATACAATTTGCTAGCACGCGTGGTGTCAAGACGCCGAGAGAGGGTGAAAAGGAGCGGATAATCGCCACGACCGCTTCTACTGAAACTCGATTTCCCAAACTTTTAATGGCATCGAATCTAACCTTAACAGGCTAAATGCCCGATATTATGCGGTAACTGCAGACCGCACATTGCCAAAACCCCTCCTTTTGGGCGGTCGCCCCCAGATTGATCGAATTGACAAGTCGAGGTACTCACGATCAATCTGTGCGATCAATTCGACGTGGTCATGAAGCCGATCTTGGCGGAATGGGCATCCACGGTTCCCTTCGCGGTACGATGTGAAGGGGAATCGAAAGAAAGGACCGCCGATGGTAGGCGGTGTCGAACCCTGACACGTTTGCGAGAAAAGTGAATGTCCCGAGCGAAGCTCGATGCGATCCGAGACGCAGCCCCGTCGGTCTTGCCGAGCCTGCTGATTTGTGACTTTGGTGACCTGAGAACCGAAGTCGCGAGATTGGCGGAGGCAGGAACCAAGGTATTGCACTTAGATGTAATGGATGGTCATTTCGTCCCGAATCTGAGCTATGGCATGCCGATTGTTGAGGGCCTGCGGCGTCACACCGATTTGCCGCTTGATGTGCACTTGATGATCAGCGATCCGTTGAAGTACGCCCGGCCGATGGTCGAGGCGGGCGCTGATATGCTGACCTTTCACGTCGAAGCGGTGGAGGATGCGGCACACACGGCACGTGAACTCAAGCAGCTTGGCGTTGGCGTTGGCGTTGCTCTCAACCCCGATACCCCGTTGACGGAACTGGAACCGTGCCTCGACGATGTCGACATGGTGCTGGTGATGAGCGTGAATGCAGGCTTTGGTGGCCAGTCATTCAATCCGGTAGCGTTGGACAAGCTGAAGCTCTTGCGACAGCGTCATCCCGACCTGTTGTTAGAAATCGATGGCGGCATCAACGCGGAAACGATTGGACCGGCGCGAGCCGCAGGATGTGATTTGTTTGTGGTCGGATCGGGAATCTTCCGCGCGGACGACTATGGCGTCGCGATCGCCGAACTTGATGGCTTGATCGCTGCGGCCGGCAATGGCGAAGGAGCGAAATCATGATCACCCTTCGAGTGCCGGTGATGTCGCGAGTCCTAGTGATTCGCCCTGGTGCAACCAAATTCGATGACGAACAGCGGATCAAAGGGTCCCTCGACATGCCGATGAGCGATCGCGGGGTGGTGCAAGCCAACCAGCTCGCCGCGGAACTTGCCGACGTTCGCTTCAAAACGATCTACACCGCCCCCTGTGAATCAGCTCGTGAAACGGCGGCGCGTTTGGCCAAGGGACGCGACATCCGCGTCAAAGTGGTGGATGTGTTCCGTAACCTCGATCACGGTTTGTGGCACGGCAAATTGATCGAAGAGGTTCGTCGAAACCAACCTCGCGTCTACCGCACGGGACTCGAATCCCCAGATGACATCTGCCCTCCGGGTGGCGAAACGATCCGTGCGGCTCGCTTGAGGGTCACCAAGGCGGTTCGCAAAGCGGCCAAGAAAAGCCGAGATGAGATTGTCGCGATTGTCGCCCCCGACCCCTTGGCGACGATCATCCAAAGTTTGCTCAACGGTGAACGACTCCCCAATCTGTGGCAATCACAGACCGATTCAGGCAACTGGAATTTGGTGGAATCCGAGATTCCTTAACTCCGCTGCGAAGCGGATCGGCGACCGGGACACGGCAGGGATACAGCCGGGCGCGCGGCGCCGGGCTGTATCACGGTGCCGGGCTTTCTCACGGCGCCGAGCTCTCTTACGGCGCCGGGCTTCCTGACAACGGCGACGGGCTTTCTGACAACGGGCGACGTCATCCGGTCGCTCGCGTTGGCATCGATGTGTGATTTCTTTCGTAAAAATGGCCATTGCGGAACGTCTAACGCTTGCGGACCGGGTGATCCCCCCGGAGTGGCGAGATTTCGCTCCGCGGCGCCCCTCTTTTTTTTTGCAGCCCCCGGCAAATTGCAGCCCTCGGCAATTTACAGCCCTCGGTGGCTGATTTAGCGTCAAACGCCCCCCGGTGGGCGAGCGTGAACGCTGTCGCTCCCCCTTGCGAAGCCCGTTTCCAGTGGTGACAGGCGGCAATTCCGTTAGAAAACAGCCCCTTTTCATGACTCTCGGGCGTCCCAGGGTGTTTCCAGCTTGGTGTGACAGCAAAGTCCCTAATAGAATAGGGAATGAGCAACGGATTCGAGTACATTTAATCCAGCTCGCCGTTCCAATAATGACGCCCTTGGAAATGCACCCTTTGGCTCGCCCCCTTCTGCCGAAGCAAGGAAGGAGGGGGCTCCAGTCTCGTTCATTTCAAAGCGATCCACGATTGCGGCGGATCCGAGACAGAATGCCCCGCAGCAATCTGAATCGCGATTAGTTCGCCCATCCTTCGAATTTGAATGTCAACATTGAGATTGGAGGAGGTGCAGACGCAATCGCCTCAGGTGTCAGCGATTCCTCATGTTTGCCGGAAACTTTGCAATGAAGCTCGATACTCAGCCGACCCGAACCCAGCCAACCCGAACAACGAAGCTGTCCATCGCGATAGTTCTGTTTGCTACCGCAACAGGCTTGTTGATGGTGACGCCCCGCGACGCGTTTGCTGACGATGGCGTTCCGAGCCAGGTCGCGTTGATCAACGATGCGATCGAGCAGGGTTGGCGTGATTACGAAATTCGTCCTGCTCCGGAAGTGGACGATGCAACTTGGTGCCGCCGGATCTACTTGGACGTGATTGGCCGCATTCCAACGCTCGAAGAGCTGCACGCATTTTTGGACAGCAAGGGAAGCAACAAGCGAGCCGAGTTAGTCGAGTTGTTGCTATACGACGACAAGTACACCGAGGAGTACGCGAATCACTGGGGCACGATTTGGACGAATGTTTTGATTGGGCGCTCCGGTGGTACGGATCGGCGTTCGATGACCAGCCGCGATGGGATGCAAAAGTATCTTCGTGATGCGTTTGCCATGAACAAACCTTACAACACGATCGTCTACGAACTTGTCACCGCCGAAGGAACAACCAAACCGGGCAGCGACAAATTCAATGGGGCGGTCAACTTCTTAGCCGACAAGGTCAACGATGATAATGGCGTGCTAGCGACCAGCAGCACGTCACGCATTTTTCTTGGTCAACAAGTGCAATGCACTCAGTGCCATAACCATCCATTCAATCAGTGGAAGCAGCAAAAGTTCTGGGAGTTCAATTCTTTCTTTCGCCAAACACGATCGCTGCGACGGTTCGTCAGTGGCACGCGAGACATCGACCACGCAGAACTCGTCAATGAAGACTTCGCGGGAGAAGCGGGTGATGCAAGCGATGCGTTGATTTTCTACGAGCTTCGCAATGGCTTGACGAAGGTCGCCTATCCCGTCTTCACCGATGGAACGGAAATCGCAAAGAGCGGTTACGTTAGCGAGGTGAATCGACGGCAAGAGCTGGGACGCTTGATGATGGAAAGCGAGTTTTTGGACAAGATGGCGGCCAACCGGATTTGGTCCCACTTCATGGGCTTTGGATTCACCAAACCGATCGATGATCTCGGACCTCATAACCCCGCATCCCATCCAGCACTGCTGGAGGACCTGGGCAAAGAATTCCGCAAGCACAGTTACGACATCAAACAATTGATCACTTGGATCACGCTCAGCCGCCCCTACAACCTCAAAGCGGTTCTGGGGCCGGCCAACGAGATCGATGACCCTTCGATTGGCGAGATGCCCAAGTTCTCGCGTTTTTATCTTCGCCAAATGAGTGCCGAGCAACTCTACCAATCGCTGGTCTACTCCACCAATGCGAGCGGTGGCGGCAGCTATGAAGAACAAGAGCAACAGCGTCGAGTTTGGATGCAGCAATTTGTGATCGCGTTCGGAACCGACGAAGGGGACGAAGCTACGACCTTCAACGGCTCGATCCCTCAAGCACTAATGATGTTCAACGGCGACTTGGTCAAAAATGCAACGAGCATCAAGCCGGGTAGCTTCTTGGATCGACTTTCCCAGAGCGGCCGCTCACCACGAGACCGTTTGACGGAACTGTTCATGGCTGGCGTTGCACGTCGGCCCACCCGAGACGAATTGATGATCGCCAGCAAATTGATGGCGGCACGTAAGGGCGATGAAAAAGAAATGCTGCAAGACATGTGGTGGGCGCTCCTGAACACCAATGAATTTATCTTGCAGCACTAACCCTGAGACGCCTTGGGCACACCTCCGTCCAGGGCCAGGGGCAACGACATTGCCCCATGTGAAACGCAATTGATCCACCGCGAAGAGGGCATCGAGCCACTCTTCGCTTCACCACCGCAAAGTTACCGGCTAGTAATTTAAGGCTTTTGAAAGGCACCTCTGAGATGAATAACCTTTGGCACACTCCCAGCGGAATGACTCGGCGTCACTTCATGAGCCATCTCGCCGGCTCGTCCGCTGCGGCGGCCGCCTCGTTCACGATGGGCAGTTCGATTTATGCAAACGTCGACGAGCTGAAAAAGAAGCGACGCTCCGCGATCATGCTCTGGATGGGGGGCGGCCCGTCGACGATTGACATGTGGGATATGAAGCCAGCGGCGAGTAATGGCGGACCGTTTCGCCCGATCTCGACGACCGGCGACATGCAGATTTGTGAGCACATGCCCTTGATGGCTCAACAGATGAAACACATGTCGGTCGTCCGCAGCATGTCGACGCGTGAAGCGGATCACGAGCGTGGTCGTTACTACATGCACACCGGCTATGTTCCCAACCCCAACATCGAACACCCCAGTTACGGTTCGGTGTTGTCGCATGAATTGATGGATCAACGCCCCGAGTTGGAGATCCCACCGTTCGTTTCCATTGGCGGCGCGAGCACGGGACCTGGTTTCTTGGGGATGGCGTGGTCGCCGTTCTCGGTCACCAGCAACGGACGCGTTCGCAACCTCGAAATGAGCATGGAGAACTCCCGCTTGATGCAGCGGATGGCGGCGTTGAATATGATCGAACAGGACTTCGCTAAACGCACCCGGGACTTGCCCGCCAGCGAGCATTCTAAAGTGCTGAAGAAGACGTTTGATTTGATGAGCAGCGATCAGATGAAGGCGTTCAAGGTGACCGAAGAACCCGAAGAGGTGAAGGAGCGCTACGGCACCAATGGCTTTGGACAAGGATGTTTGTTAGCTCGTCGCTTGGTCGAAGTGGGAGTCCCCTTCATCGAAGTCAACTTAGGGGGGTGGGACAACCATGCCGATCTCCACACAACGCTCAAAGACAACAAGCTGCCCATTTTGGATAAAGCGATGAGTGCCTTGGTCGAGGACCTCGAGCAACGTGGATTGTTGCAAGACACCGTGGTGATGTGGATGGGCGAATTCGGCCGCACCCCAAACATCAACGCCGGCGCGGGCCGCGATCACTTTGCACGCGCCTGGTCCTGTGTCGTCGGCGGTGCCGACATCAAGGGCGGCTTGGCGGTCGGAGCGACGAGCAGCGACGGAGCGGCGGTGGAAACCGAACCGTTCAGCGCCGAAGACTTGATGACAACCGTGGTGAAGGGACTCGGAATTTCGACTGATAAGACATTTACCAGCAAGAATGGGCGTCCCATGAAGATTGCCGGTGGTGGCAAGATCATTCGCGAGCTCGTGTAATCGACGAAGTGCCAAAGTCGTCTGGATCGCAACGCAAACAAACTCACTCTACCTCGAATGCGAATCGTCGCAGCGATGTGGAGCAAGGGGCGCATCATCACGAAGCGGCTCTCCGCGTCGGCGATCCGATGACCAACCTCACTCCGGCGGAATTGATCACGCGACATCAACGCGGTGTTTGGCGTTACCTGCGAATGCTCGGTTGCGATAACGCCACCGCAGACGACTTGACTCAAGAGACGTTTTTACGGGTTTTGAATCAAGAGGGTTTCATCCAACACAACGATGCGGCAACAGCAGGCTACCTTCGCCGAACGGCCTACAATCTGCTCGTCTCACGACATCGAAAACAAAGCCGCGTGCAAACCGTCGCCGAACCCGCCATACTTGACGAAATCTGGAATCGATGGGCAGGCAAGGATTTGACGGGCGATCGTGCAATCGATGCACTAAAAAATTGCATGGAACTGCTAACCGAACGAGCACAAGCGGCACTGCAGATGCGTTTTAGGGATGAGATCAGTCGTGTCGACATTGGGGCGGCCTTGGGTATCTCCGATCACGGAGCGCGGAATTTAATGCAACGAGCCAAGCAGCAGCTTCGCGACTGTATCGAGGAAAAGCTGCACGCAAAAAACATCTAATATGAGCCACAACATCACTCCTAACGAAGAGCAAGCGCTCGACGCACTGTTGGCGGAACTGCACGGCCAACCGGCTCCCGATTTGTCTCAGCAAATCCTCGCACGATTGCAAGAAACGCCGCTGCAACCCGAGGGAGCGGTGCCCCCTTGGGACTCCGGTTCAAGCAATGTGTGCGATCACGTCCACGTGGAAGTGGGCTCAAACCGACACCACAGGACGGCCGGCAAAAGCGAAACCGTGGTCTTCTGGAAATTTGCCGTTGGCTTTGCCGCGATCGCAGCAACGGTATTGATGTTGATATGGCTGGGGCGTGATTTGGACACTCCGGCGGCTCAGACCATCGCCACCACATCACCAAGCGTCGCCCCGCCGTCGGCCCAACCCAGCAATGCAGCAAGCGACACGAAGCTGGCCCAAGACAGCTCAACACCGCTCCCTAACCAGCCGAATCCGCAAGAGCGATCCGCCCCCAAACCGCTCAAAGGCATCCCCTTAGCCATGGAAGCGCCTTCGGAACCCCCGTTCCCGGAGGCTTCAGCCCTTTCAAAAAATGACGGCCTTTCAAAAGTCGACCGAGCCGATCGCCCGACAACCGAGGGTGTAACTCCCCCGCCTCTCCGCGAAGAGCTCAAGGCATTAACGCTTGTCGCCAAGCAAATCGACACCAATTTGCAGAACTATTGGTCATCGATTGGCATTCAAGCCACTCAGGAAGCGAGCATGGCCGAGATCACCGAGCGGCTTTCCAACGTGCTGGGAGCCTCGGTTCCGGATACGGCAATTGACTCCGCCGAATCGTTCCAATCTTTCCTTACCGATCCCGCGGTCGCCAATGCCGTTGCCAAGCAATTCATGTCGGTCGTGACCGAAGGCGGGATCCGCGATCTCGAAGCCGAGCAACAATCACGGCTCGTTAACGAATTGGCTAACAGTTTTCGTTCCAATCAACCGTTTGACGAAACATTGGCCGATTGGATCAGCGGCGAGAGCGACAACTCATCGCCCTGGTATTTAGCGAACGCGAGTGATGGCATCCATCCGCTGGCGCGCCGCTTGGCATCGCTAACGATGAACGTGGACCTGCGCTGCATTAAATGCCATGATTCGGTGATTGACAGCCGAGGCACGCAAAGCGAGTACTGGGCGTTCACGGGACTATTGGAGCGCAGCGTCGATCCGAAAAAGGCGAAATCTCAATTCATCTCGCCCGAGCGAACCTCGGATGAACTTGTGTTTTACGAAACCCTCGATGGGCGTCAAAAGGTGGTCGAAGCGAGCATCCCGGCAAGCTGGATTGCGGGCACAGGCGATACCGCGGCGCGTGACTTGAAACAATGGTCACAACGCGTGCTGGGATCTCGCGAACTCGCTCGCGGTGTTGTGAACTCGCTATGGCGAATGATCCATGGACGCCCCTTGCGAGGATCGGTTGTCGACATGACGACGCCACCCCATACCGAATCGCTGGGGTCGCTTGAGCAACGCTTGGTCGATGATTTGATCCAGTCACGCTTCAACCTTGGACGCTCCTTGGCATTGGTCGTTTCCGCGTCCACCACACGGCGGTCGATCCCCCTTTCGCTTCGTGCTGAGCAGATTGCGATGTCGAGCCAAGCTGAGATCGACCTTGGAAATATGTTAGTTGGTGCATTCGCAGCGGCCGCCCCAGAGCATGTCGCGTTACCGGTTGCCAAGCGAGTTCAGTTTGCGAGCCAGTCGATCGGCGTTAGCCTCGATGCGATTCGCAAGGGCACCATGCTGTTGGCCCAAACGCTCGATTCGCAAAATCCAAACCCAAGCTCCAAGGCCCCGGGATCCATGGCCCCGGGATCCAAGGGCAAGGGTGACGCGGTCGCCGCCCAGACTGAGATTGCGATTGAACAATTTCCAGCAAAAGCAGCAGGCCCTCCCGTCCAGTGGCTGACCCTGATCGACAACCTCGAGGGGAAAGTGGACCACCTTGCCTACCTCGTGCCGCTCGAGCGTGTCCCCGAATCGGTCAGCAAGGTGGTGGACCAGATGGTGGCTGAGGAGACGGCTCCGGCACTGATCTTGCACCGCGTTTGGTGGATGATTCATCCCTAACAGAGCGATGACTCAGGACGGTCGGCGAGGAGATGAGAAAGCGTTGTCGCAACGGTGCCAATGCATTTGCAGGGCCGCGTTTGGTGTGCATTTGATCCCCCGAGGCTGGCGAACTAAACCCCGAGGCTTGTGAACCAAACACAGCGGAGCCCAGGCCACGCGACTTTGCAAGTTTGAGTATGATAGAGCGTCCGCGGTCCACGTGACCGCGTGATTCTTTCCCTCTATTCTTGCAAAGGTCTAGGACTGACATGGGCATCCGGTTCGCCTGCCATGTTTGCAACAAGAAACTCAATATCAAGAGTGAACTCGCGGGCAAACGTGGCGTCTGCCCAGCGTGTTCATCGCGATTCCGCATCCCGTTAGAAGACGCCTTAGCCTCGTTTCCGGTTGAAACGCGGCTGACACCGACTGCCGCGCAATCGCAATCGGGTGCTCCGCAGCCCGAGTCTCGCTCCGATTCAGGCCGCTCCGATTCAGGCCGCTCCGTTGACGATTCCTCGAGCGACGATATCGCTGCGGAGGTGCCGCTTGCCGCATCAAGTCCGAACGTTTCCAAAGCAAGTTCTCCCAACTCCATTTTTGACGGCGAATCGACTTGGTATGTTCGGCCGCCAAGTGGCGGCCAATACGGTCCGGCGGGCGAAGATATTTTTCGGGAGTGGATAACCGAAGGACGCGTCGCAGCGACGGCACTGGTATGGCGAGATGGATGGGCGGAGTGGCGTGAAGCCATTGAAGTTCTGCCGCAATTGACCCACCGCAATGCTTCGCCGCTGAGCATCGAGCCTCGAAACCACGCCGTTGAAGCCAACGGATCGGAGCCGAGAATGGCCCCTTCGAGCACCCCGACGGAATCTCCGGGAAAGGTTTATGGAAACCTTCCTATCGGAGCGATCCAGCGGAAGCGTTTTCTACAACGAGCGGCAACAATCACGGTACTTTCGCTGGTTGCAATCGGATTGGTCGCGGCGCTATTAGCGGTAGCAGGCCGCTAGTGGGTCACGACAGGGGCGTCGATCCAGCCAATCGTCAATTCCCCTAGGTTCGGAGCAGAAATTGCCGCAAAAACCTCTGCAATCGGAACGACAATTGCCTTCGCCATGCCGTTACATGACGGGACCGATATCCGTTGATGGTTTGATGTACTACAGTAGCGGATAGCGGAATTCGAACGCGGGCGTATCGATTCGGCTTGTGGGGAAGCCAACCGGTTCCCTCCGCATGATGTCTCACCCTCCACCACACCTCCCCTGGAGCTAACACGATGATGATGCTGAACCGTTTTTGCACCTTTGGTCTCGCGATGATTTTGACTGCGACCACGTCAAGCATGGTGGTTGCGAACGCCGCCGAAGTGGCAGACGCAGAAAACGCGAACGCCGAAGCCAAGACCGTTGACGTGTTTGGAGAAGGGGAGCTGAAGGTTCCGTCGCAATTCCAAGCGACGAAACCGCAATCGGGCATTATCGAGCACGAATTCGTGGCCAAATCAACGGAGAACGAAAAAGCGACCGCACGGGTGACGTTCATGGCCGCCGGCGGCGACATCCAGGCAAATATCGGCCGTTGGAAAGGCCAATTTAGTGGCGGTGCTGCCGACGCTCAGAAGTCCGAAGAAATGAAGGTGGGCAAGTGGAACGTGCACATCGTCGATGTCAGCGGCAAGTTTCAAGAGCGCATGGGGGGCGGTCCTTTCTTCGGTGGCAAAACGGTTGAACGCGAAAACTATGCCATGACCGGTGCGATCATCGTCCATCCCGAAGGCCGCAAGTACTTCGTCAAAATGGTCGGTCCGGCCGAAGTCGTCAGCGAAAACCGCGCTGCCTTTGTGCAGATGATCAAGAGCATCAACAAGTAAGCACGCCCTGTGAGCGTGAACGTCGTCGCGTTGCACGCATCGCGACGACGCCATCGACCCCTGTCCTTTTTGTACGCTGCACACTCGATGAACATCCACCTCTTTCTTGAGCACCATGGAATCCTCCGCAATCCGTTTGCCGAGGAAGATGCTCAAACCGACCCGGTCTTTAAAGAACATTGCATCAGCAATGCGTACCATCCCATCTGGGACAAGGTGTACGGTGACCCGAGCGAACCGTCGACCTCGATCATCTTTGGCCCCAAAGGGTCCGGAAAAACAGCGATGCGGTTACAAATCGATCGCCATTTGACGCGTTACAACCTGGAGAATCCAGATCGCCGCGTGTACGTGATTCATTACGATGACTTCAATCCCTTCCTGGATCACTTCAGCGAACGACTCAGTCGCCGCGTGAGCAAGAAACCCGAAAAGGTACTCGACGCATGGCGACTATGGGATCACGTCGATTCGATCTTGTGCATCGGAGTGACCGATCTCGTCGATCGCATGCTTGGAGTGAATGACAACATTCGCACCGACGCGATTGACGATGCCTCGATACGCTCGCTTGATCGCACTTCGGCTCGCGATCTGCTGTTGTTGGCGGCTTGCTATGACCAATCAACCGATTCCTCTTTTTTGGCGCGTTGGAACTCGCTTCGAAAGCACCTCAAATTCGGAAACTTGGCTTCCAAAACCACCTGGATCGGGGCGATCGCTTGGTCGGTGCTTAGCGTGATGTTTGTGGCTTGGTTTTTCCCACCGTCCACCCTTGCCGAGGGCGGACGCGATTTGACCTCGCTGTGGTTGTTGCCGCTAATGTTGGTCATCGGTTGGCTTCCGCACTGGATTCGCATGAGCAAATGCCAATTTGCGGCACTGGGGATGCACAAGCATATGCGGGTCGGGAAACGCGAAACCAGCTCGATGCGCAAGGTTCTGCAAAGCATCCCGGCGGTGGAATTGGCTAGCCAGCCCCTGCCACGCTACGATCGCACCGATGACCGCTACGAATTGCTGCACAAATTCCAAGGTATTTTGCGTCGTCTTGGCTACACCGGAATCATTGTGCTGATGGACCGCGTGGACGAACCCCACCTGACCGGTGGCAAACCGGAATTGATGCAGCGTTTCGTCTGGCCAATGCTCGACAACAAATTGCTGAAGCATCCCGGCATGGGCTTCAAAATGATGTTGCCTCAAGAATTGCATCGCGAAATTGAACGCGAAACGCGTGAATTCCACGAGCGAGCACGGTTGGATAAACAAAATGTCATCCCCGCGTTCCAGTGGACTGGCGAAGCCCTCTACGATCTCGCTCGCGCCCGGATGATCGCCTGTGCAGCAGACAATCAAACCCCGGAGCCCAAAGACCTATTCGAGGACGACGTCAGCTACCAACGCATGCTCTCGGCGTACCAATCGCTTCGGGTACCGCGTCATTTATTTCGCTTCCTGTATCGAGTGCTGGTCGATCATTGCAATCGCTACACCGACTCGGAACCGGAATTCAAAATCAAGGCTGAGACGTTTGAATCGGTGTTGGCGGTATACGGCCGCGATAACGACCCTAACTTCACTTAGGCGTCCTCTCATCTTGCAGCGGCTCGTGCGGACGCCGACACAAAAGTCTGTACTTGATTCATTCCCTCGCTGACGGGTCGGGTTGTGGTGAGGCGCGGGGAATGTGATGTGCGGGAACAACGTCAATAGCGGCACAGAACGAAGACAGAAACAGCCACTTCCATGGCGTTTGATAGCTAAAGGACGGGTTGATGATGGCATTAGACGTAATGCATTCGCCACGATCATGTGGATGATCGATACGATTCGCCCCATCGCTGGCGAAATTACCCTCAGAAAAGCGTTTCACGGCGTCAGTCCAAGCCGCTGGGGCTTGGTGTTTTCGTTTCGTTTTGGTAGGCTGTGGCCCGCGGCGACGTGATTAAACTTAAATCTTAACGAAAAGTGCGTTGGAATCGGCTTCCCATTCCAACCCCAATCTCATTGGAGAACGAACTAGGTGGGTACGAAACGAACGGGCAAAGGACGACGAAAAGTAGGCCGTAAGAAACGCCGCATGCGAGCGAAGATTCGTCACCGCAAAAAATAATTAACGCGGATGGCGTGGATGACAGGTGGAACCGTGCATTAAGGTGCTCTGTGAACTTGGTCATTCCCCTGATAAACCGACGGACGCCTTCGTCCGTCGCGATGGCACTTCCGTCACCATGGCTGGCCACTTCATTCTGGCTTGCCCCCCGCGTCCTGCAACACAGGACGCCACTCTCGGCGATATGGCACGGGACGCTACAGGGTCAAGACTTACCTTGCCCCTTCAATTCGCGTTGTAGCTCTGCCTTTTCATGCTCATAGGCACGGCGAACCTCTGCGAGGTCGATATCGACCTTCGGCAATTGCGGATCCATCTCCTTCAGCGTCTCGCAAACAATCGCGGAGACCGCTGCATCGCGGTACCATTTCTTGTCAGCCGGGATCACAAACCAGGGAGCATCCTTGGTGCTGCATTTGCGAAATGCATCCTCATACGCCTCGCGATACTTGGCCCCTTTCTCGCGTGCGCGATAGTCACTCAGATTTAGCTTCCAATGCTTCGCAGGGACGTCCAAACGCTCCTTGAATCGCTCGAGTTGCTCCCCCGAACTGATGTGCAAATAGAACTTTAGGATGCGGGTACCACGCTCAGCCAACAATGCTTCGAATTGGTTAATCATCTCGTAGCGTTTGCTCCACACGCTCTTGGGGACCAAGTCCTCGACTCGGACGACCAACACATCTTCGTAGTGGGAGCGATTAAAGATTGAGATCTGGCCAGCACCGGGCGTGCATTGATGAACACGCCACAAGAAATCGTGAGCTCGCTCGATCTCCGTCGGCACCTTGAAGGGATAGGTGCGAACGCCTTGCGTATTCATGCGGCCGAGCACTTTTCGAATCACCCCATCTTTGCCGGCTGCATCAGGGGCCTGCAAGATGACCAACAACGACTGCCGCCCCTCGACGTGCAAACGGTACTGAAGCTCACACAGCTTGCCGACCATTTGATCGGTAAACGCACGCGCCTCCGCTTTTGATTCAAAGGGTCCCTGGGGCTCCGTTTCGAGCGACTTCAGTTTGACGGATTGACCTGGCTCAACGATGTGCTTGCTAACAAAATCCATGTTGCCTTTCCTCTCTCGTAGAAACCAGGGCCAATGCAATCTCGCGGCTAACCTCGCCGGATTTCCGAGCCTTTGAAGCGAATCGCGACGCGATAGACCTTTTTCTGGCGACAATGGACTTCGCCGGTTTTCAGATCAAAGCGGACGGGAATTTCATCGCGTTGCAAGTCGACGCTGGCATGAAAACCCCGCTCGGAAAACACGTCAATCAACATCTTCAATGCCAACGAACTCTCGAGCACCGGGTCTTCGGAGTTGATGCAGCAGTAGCCTGAAATGGCATGACGCAACACAATCGGCATCATCTTGACTTCGATAAACTCGATCACTCGGTGAAACAATTCACTGTGCTCGATTTCATAACCATCCAAACGGCTGACCAAATCGCGACGCGCGTGCATCACGATATCGCTCGCCACCGGAATATGGTTCAGAGCATTAAAGGTCCGCGGATCGAGCTCAAGCGAACTTTGATACTCCAACTCTCGCAAAATATTCTCTTGCACCACATCAAGAGGTGCCTGAGCGTTGATAAAGTGAAAGTGGAAAATCTGCTTCAACGAGACCAGTGCATCGTACGTCTGCTCTTTGAAAACGCGATATCGGTTTCGCGCCAACTCGACATCAAAATCGGTCGGCCGCTCTTCCCACATCGTCCCAATGCCGGTGCGGCGAACCTCTTCGTTATGCGCAAGTACTTGACGCCCACGCTGCAGTTGCCGTTCGATACTCTCGGACTCTTCGACAAACAACACCATGATATGAAAGTGGGGCTGTCTGAAATGAGCCGACATCGGGGTCTCGGCGAACTCACGCCGCATCGTCTTCATTTCATCGTGAAGCATCTTCAAACACTCGACTTGGACCTGGGTACGCGGATACCCATCGAGGATCGCCCCGGTTCGATGCTCCGGCTTCAAGAGCTCACGGAACAAGATGCTCACGACCTCACGATCTCCCACCATGCCACCGCGTGCCTTGATATCTTCCGCCTCAGGGCTGCTCAGCAATTGGCTGACGACGATCGGCTTGGAGGTGATGTCGCGGACCTTGCAAATAAAATCCGAGTTCGTTCCCTTGCCCGCCCCAGGAGCCCCACCTAACAAGATTAGCTCTCGGGGAAAGTGCAAGTTTTCGCGGCCGTAATCGGCTTCGAGGCGTCTCCATACCGAGTTAAAAATTAACTGGGCATCCTTTACTTCCAAGTCGGCTGGCTTGGTCTTAGGTTCGGGTGTTTCAGACAAGGAAGGACTCACAGTTCGATTCAGCGAGGAAGGGGGGAGAGGATCAACGCCCTAGGATAACTAGTTTGCCGAAGCGGTCACGGCCCCACCCAGCGAATCGTCGCTAACGCCGATAAATTGATTCGGCATTGATTTGGATCATGTTGATCGGCTCTTGATACTCAGCCACCCCTTTGACCACCACCGAATCCCCTTTCTTAACCCCCAGCATCGCCTGCGCATCCTGGGCGATCAATGCCCCCGACGGATCCACAAAGCGAACCACCACCTTGGGGGCATTTTTTAATTTTCGCTTACAAAATGGACAATTGTTCGCGTGATCGGGATCACCGGCAGCGTGTTCGGCATCCGGAAGTTCGGACAACACAAAGGTTGCCTTGCCCTTCTCAAACGGATCCAAATCGCCGGCATCAATCTTTCCCGCCAGCACGACTCCACCGGCCGCCGCCGCCGCGCCCCCCTCGGAGGTCACCGCTTCCTTAAACGCCGTTGGTGTGATCGCTCCCTCTGGCTCGATGGCCAGCAAATAGGAGGACGACACGGTGTCGACGGTGGACGACGTTGGATCGCCACAGCCCACCAGGGCTAGGCCCAGGATTGCCGTCAGAAATGTGGTGGCGTTGGTGGTGGAGGTCATCGATCGAATCCAAGTTTGAATCATTACGGTACTATTTCTTCGCAGCGTCGGCCAAATCCGACAGGGTTTTCACCGCCGCGTCCACCGATTTGGCGACCTCGGTGTACTCCTTGCCAGCCTCGCCCTTGGCATCATGGACACGCGCGTCAACCTCGCCGAACGAATCGAACAAAGTCTCAATCGCTTTCATGGCCTGCGATTTTTGATCCTCCGACATCGCTGACGCCTCGACGAGCGTTTCAATCCCTTCGAGTAGATGGCCGACTTCGTGCAAAGGCCCATCAGCTTCCTCGACATTCCCCGCGGCAAAGCCGTCACGAATCTTATCTCGCATCCCCGCGAGCATCGCGACAGCATCACTGTAATTTTTCGGCACCGCCACCTCGTCAAGATGGACTAGCGCGCCAGCATCAAGCCCAGCCTCTTTGGCATCGATCATCTTTGCATCGCCATGATCGTGCCCATGATCGTGACCACCCTCGTCGTGGCTATGCCCGTGATCATCGTCATGCCCATGGTCATCAGCGACAACTTCCACCGGAGCGGCTGGCGGCACCTCAGGCTTACTACACCCCGAAACGAACGCGAAGTAACCGACGGCGGCCATTGCAACCGAAAATTTGCCGAAGAGTCTCATGGATACACCTTATTGTGAGCTTAAAACGAGTGATTTGGGAGGGAACCGGATTTGATTTTACGCTTGATTCGACCAATCCGTTAGTACGTGTCCCGAGTGCGATCGGTTCACATCATGACAACAAGCTTTGAAGTTGCACGGTTGCATCTTTTCCCAGCAAATTGCAACCCGACGCGCAAACGAAGGACCGAAGCACGCAGCCCTCCACGGTGGGTCCCTCGCTGACGCGTCGGGCTGTGAAACCGATTGCGGCAATAATCATTCACGACTCGACAATCATTCACCACTCGACGCGTTGGCCGTTGGAACGCGAGCAATAGGGCAAAGGTTCAAACCAAGCGGGCGGGCTATTCCGACTGATCTTTCCCTTCCGCCTTATCCTTGGCTTCGGCTGCGTCGTTCGCTGCGGCCTCTTGCGCTGCGGCCTCTTGCGCTTCGAGCAATTCATCAAGATAACGTTGCAAACGGTCCTTGCGTCCTTCTTCGGCAAGTTCGACCGCCGCGGTCTGGGTTGCAATCGCCGCCGCTCGGTCACCGAGGGCCTGTTGCAAATGAGCAATGGTGTCCATCACAAACGGTTTCGATGCGCCCGTGTCATCGACAATCGCTTGCGTCTTTTTCAGTGCGGCACGAACCGTATCTTTGTCAGTAATTTTGCCGGCTTCAGCGTACCTCGCGATGGTCCAAGCCAGCCGATTGATGGCCTCAAAACCAAGCGATTCGTCCTTCAACAGACTCGCGACATAGGCCTTCAATTCATCGCTTCGCGACTCTTCGCCAGCCAGCACTTGTAACTTGACCATCTGCATTTGTGAGACGCGTGGCGCCAATTTCCCGGTGGCGATGTAATCGTCCAGGATCTGCAACGCCTTGTCCGTTTCCTTGCTCCGCATCGCTTTGACAAATGCCTGAAAAACCATGTCCGCATGTTGATCCTCTTTGAACTTTTCGGCAAACGCATCGCGATCCCAATCGTCATTGACGACCTTTGCCAACGGCTCATCAATCGACATGGGATGCCCGATCCACTCAATTTTCCCGCTCTTGCCAACTAGGAAGGCGCAAGGAATGCCATTCTGGCCAGACGCTTCCATATAGGATTTCGAGGTAGAGCGGTCAGGATCGGTCGTCAAGCAATAACTGCTCGTCAGCTCCTGATACGTTTGGGGCGCATCATCGCCCTCTTTGGCTCCAGGCACCTCGCGTTTGAGAAAGGCTTCAATCGTCGCCATCGGCTCGCTGCTAACGCTGATGATTTGAACATCGCGGTCCGCGTACTCCTTTTGCAACGCGACGATGTGAGGCATTGCGGCGATACAGGGACCGCACCATGTCGCCCAAAATTCAACGACATAGACCTTGTTGTTCTCGAACTTCGAGACGGGATCAAAGGCACCGTCCCCGTCATGAATCCAGTGCATGATGTCCAGCTCGGGCGCCACCGAACCGATCGTCAACGGCTCGATCGCTTGCTCGGCCTCCTCCCGCGTTGTGGCATCCTTTTCCGCTTCGCTATTCTTTTCGGCTTCGTTTTTCTGTTCGGGCTGCCCGTCACCTTGGCGGCTTGCCTCCACCTTGGTTATTTGCGGATTGGTTGAGCCGCCGGTCGGTTGGGCAGACTGAGCCCACAGGGGGGACGTGATCGCAACGGGAATGGCCAAGGAGACAGCAACGGCCCGAAAAATGAATCGCTTCATGGATGTGTTCGTCAGCTTGAGAAGTGAGGCAGGAGAGAGGACAGTTGTCGTAGGCAATTATAGCGGTCCCCCCAGCTCGAGACAGACGGATCGAGACAGACGGATCGAGATAGGCGGATCGAGATCGGCGGGACGATCGCTGGCCAGCACGTTGGGCATTTCCAAGGAGCCCGGCAATACGAGAATCTTGTACGAGTCTGACCCGCGAAGGCAATTTCGATCCTTTTATGCGGATTATGCCGTTTGGTTCAAGAATGACGGCTTTAACGACCGAAGATGCTTGAGTAGCAAACTGTGAGTTGAGCCCTTTGCGAAGATTCACGCCGGACTAGCTTGACGGCGTGCCAATCAGGACCTAGACTCCAAAAGCGTTTAAGTTGAAACTAGCAAAGGGTTTAGAGCGATTGCCTTAATGGCGATCGTTATCGCAGGGAGTCACGTGTGACCAAGAAAGACATCGTGCGAGCGATCTCGGAAGAGGTAGGACTGACTCAACAGCAGACGAAGGAAATTGTACAGAAGACATTTGACGCGATCGTCGATTGCTTGGTACGAGAACGGCGGATTGAGCTTCGAAACTTTGGGGTTTTCGAAGTCAAACCACGAGCCGCTCGCAAGGCCCGCAACCCACGAACCGGACAACAAGTCGAAGTTCCTAGCAAACACGTTGTGACGTTCAAGCCAGGAAAGTACATGGAAACCAAAGTCCACAATCTGGATGAGTCCGAAGCACCGAAGCCAGAAACCACTCAAACCGACGATTTAGCACAAGCCAGAGCTTCCCAGGCTCATATCGACCCGACCCCCAAACCAGATGCCCCGAGCGGCAAATGGGGCGAAGGTTAACCCAATATCACGCACACCCAATCTGACTTAGACCGTTCATGGAGGAACGTTCGATGCGACGAATCTTGCAACTCACCGTGCTGGCTGTAGTTTTGACCACCACGGTCGGCTGCTTTGTGCCGATCTACTCCGCTCGGCCAGAACGCCGTGTACAACAATTGCTGTACACTTCCGAAGACTTGCGTTCGCTCGTCGATGAATGGGAACGCTTCTGGTTCCTCGATTCGCCAAGCCATATGACTCCGATCCGAACGCACGGCGGAATTATGTAATCCCTTTTGCTTGGTCGGCTGCCTCGCTATCATCGCTAGGTATGACACCGATTAACAAAAAACAGTGGACACCCGGGCCGATGACACTTCGGTCGTTGATTTCGGCGCCGATGACAACGCGGCCTCGGTTCCGGGTCGCGAATCCTTTGATTGTGTTTGCCGTCCTGGGACTATCGCTGGCGGGTTGCCGTCCGAATGCTTCGGCCCCAAACGCTGCGGACTCGAATGCGCCGGGATCAAACGCCACCGACACCTCCCAAAGTGTCTCGGATGCGAGGTTGGCCGACGGCAAAGCCATTGACATCGTGGTGGTGATTCAAGCTCCAAACTCGAAACACGAATTCACCCTCTCGGGTGTCAAGTCAGGCGAGACCGTCGAAGCATTGATGCGTTCGATCGATGAGGTGCCCGTCGAGATCACCGGATCGGGGGTAACCGCCTTTGTCAACGAAATTGACGGGGTTTCGACCAGTGGATCCGAAGGGTGGACGTACAAGATCGATGGTGCTCACGCCGAACAAGGCATTGGCAGCACCACCTTGACCACTTCGGGGACGATCACATGGACTTTCGGATCCTACGAAAAACAGTAATTCCCCACACGCAGCGTCAGCTTGCGTACGTAGCGCGCAGTGCGGTTCACGGCGCCGTAGTTTGGCGCACAGGCCAGCTTGGCGCACAGGCTAGTTTGGCGCACAGGCTAGTTTGGCGCACGGGCTAGTCCGGCGCACGGGCCAACACGCTGCCTAGGCGAGTTTCGCCGCGCCCGCCAACTTCGCCGCGCCCGCCAATCACACCGGCTTAGGATCGCAGCTTGCCTCTCAATTCAGCAATGATTTTGAGGGGAACAAACTTGGCGAGCTGCTCATCATCGTCACTGAGCGATGCGATCTGCTTCAACAGCGAGCTGCTGATATGAGCAAACCGCTCATCCGCCATCAAAAACACGGTTTCGATACCGGGATCCAACTGATGGTTTGCCATCATCATGGTGAATTCCCCTGCCGTATCGGTCAGCGGTCGGATGCCTCGGACCATGATATTGGCATCCACGCTACGGACAAAGTCAACCGCCAGACCGCTGAAGACTTTGACACTCACATTAGGAAAATCGTGAGTCACCGTTTCCAGCAAAGCGACTCGCTCGTGAGGTTCAAACAGCGGTTTTTTGTCGGCATTCACACCGATTCCGATGATCAGCTTGTCAAACAAACGCGCGGCGCGCTCGATCACGTGTAGATGGCCCAAGGTGACGGGGTCAAACGATCCCGTGTAGACGGCGGTATGGGGTTGTGGCATCAGATCCAATTTCCGTGGTTTTAACTCGATAATTTCAACTGAAGGGATGTCAACAAAAGGACCGTGCCACCGCGACCAAACGCTGGAGATCGTCTTCGTTGTTGTAGGCGTGAACACTCGCGCGAACTCCGCTTCCGCGACAACTCAGCACGACATGCTCGTCGAGTCCTCGACTGCGAATTTGTGCCGGCTCGACTCCGCGGAGCGAAAAATTAACGATCCCGCTACGATGCTTGGGATCGACCGCCAACGAAGTGGTCGCTCCCAATTGACGGAGCATTCCATCGAGTTGAGTGGCCAAGGCGACCACGCGATCGCCGATTGCCGATTCGCCATGACACTCATTCACGGCCAAGAACATTTCCAAGCTCGCCGACAATCCACCGAGCCCGACCATGTTTGCCGACCCCGCTTCAAAACGGGCCGCTTCGTCGCGAAGGTCAAGCTTGGGGTCATTGTAATTGTACGAATTTTTGACGCTCCCCCAGCCCACGTTGCCCACCCGGATTTTGTCTAAATGCTCGGAGCGGATCATGGCAACCCCCGCACCTTCGGGGCCAAGCAACCACTTATGCCCATCGGCCGCTAGAAAATCGACGGGCACCTTTTGGAGGTCCAACGGGAACATCCCAAGCCCCTGAATCGCATCCAGAAAGACGAGGATTCCACGCCGATGTGCCGCTTCGACCAGCTCCGCCACATCAAGCCGAAACCCACTGGCGTAACCAACCCAGCTGGCCGCAACCATCCGTGTCGACGCGTCGGCTGCGTCCATCAGATCGCCGACACCGACTTCGTCCGCAGCCCGGCGAGGGACAACGCGAACCTCAACCCCTCGTGCCTGCTGATTCAACCAAGGGAACAAATTGCTGGGAAATTCCCCTGCGGGGACCACAATATTGTCCCCCGGTTGCCACGCCCAACCCTCGGCAACCCAATTGATGCCGGTCGACGTATTGGGAACTAAACCGATCTCCGCAGGGGTGCAATTCAGTAATTTTGCCGTGTCCTGCCTCAACTTTTCTTTCCGGGCGGCCCAAGACGGCCACACGGTATCCCCCAGCTTGGACGCCTGATCCAGGAACCCTGACATCGTCTCAAAGGCCGCAAGACTGAGCGGACCGACCGCAGCATGGTCAAAATAGGCCCATTTTTCGGTAATCGGCATCTGACTTCGCCACCACGCCCAAGGATCCGCTAGGATTGCCTGGCGCCATTGTGAAGTCATCGAATCCTCCAATTCACACGGAGAGTTCAAAATTCTTCCCTTAGTTCCTTCATTTTCTGTCGCCACAGTCCCTATCCTCCGATTAACCTGCAGAGAAGATTTTTTCATTTCGCAAACGTTAATTTAGCTAGTAGGCATAGGTCTGGGGAACATGGCGAAGAGCAACTATACTTTGATTCGCATCCCCCGACCCCCGTTCTCTAGAACCCTCTTCTCTATGCTCCATTCACGAGGTTATTGATGCCCAAGGCTCTCTGCTTGATCAGCCTTGTGGCCTCGATCCTGATCCTAGTTCTGTTCCTTGCCGATGCCGTAATGGGTCTGATAGGAATGCATGAAGTCGCACCTTTGCGATCCGCTAGCATGTTGATGGACTTCACGTTCATCGTCATCGGCGGCATCATGATCTATTTGAGTTGGACGACCTATCGCGAACAGCGATAAGGCTTCCTGAGCTGAAAACCGCTGCCCCCTCAAGCCCTTGGGGTCAATGTCCACGCCTGCGCGAATTCTCATGCGACGGTGGCGTGCTTCCCCCCATTCCGTAGCGTGCCCGGCCTACGACGCCCCCATACCGTAGCCATGCCAAATCGGTTTGCTGGCAACGCCCCCCGCGGTGGTAGCGTGCCCCGCGTATGATCGCAATCAATGACTGGGTCCCCCGGGGCCTCATGCTCGCAATTCACGGCGGTTGCGAGCATTCCGTCAAGGCAGACGGAAACCAAGCGAAACCTTCACAAAACGTTCAACTCGATTCGTTAAGATACAGCGTCGATTCCAACTGATACCTTGCTCACCCGATGAGAGGCCCCTCACCATGCCGTCGCGTCTGATCCCGTTTTTCGCATTACTTGTCTCGTTCTCCGTATCTAACCTGGCGATTTCTCAAATGATCGTCGGACACCGCGGAGCCTCATACGACGCGCCTGAAAACACATTGGCAGCATTTCAACTCGCCTGGGATCAGAATGCTGATGGAATCGAAGGCGACTTCTACCTCACCCGCGATGCGAAAATCGTCTGCATTCACGACCGCGACACAAAACGCACCACCGGCGCCAACCTGCGTGTCGAAGACTCGACGTTAGCGGAACTTCGCAAACTCGATGCAGGGCAGTGGAAAGATCCGAAATGGGACAGTGAACGAATCCCTACCTTTGCCGAAGTATTGCAAACGGTTCCCGAGGGCCGCACCTTTGTCATCGAGATCAAAAGCGATCGCAAACTGGTTCCGCATCTAAAAACGGAACTCGATCGACTCGACCACTCGAAAATCAAACTGCTGATCATCTGCTTTGATGAACACGTGATCGCCGATTGCAAGCGTTTGCTTCCCGAAGTCAAAGCACACTGGTTAACCGGATTTAAACAAAACAAGGACACCCAAGCGTGGAGTCCGACGGCGGATCATATCAGCAAAGTCGTCAAACGATCTGGTGCCGATGGTGTCGGAATGCAGGGTCAAACCCGCGTGATCAATGCCGATTTCATCGACTCACTGAAACAAAACGAATGCGATGAATTTCATGTCTGGACGATCAATTCGGCTACGGATGCTAAGTTCTTTGCATCGTTAGGCGCATTCGGAATCACGACCGATCGCCCGGCCATGATCCGTGATGCGTTAGAACCGGTGGCATCACGTTAAACAGGTGGGTAGAAGTCATTTGGCAACACTCGTTTAGGCACTGTTCGGAAATAACTTCGTGGAATCGGCTATCATGTTGAAAGACTCAATTTACGGAGGTTTTCAATGGAAGGCTATGCAAAAGACGTTGAATTGCAAATGCGTCATTTTTTTGATTCCTTGAGCGAGAAAGATCGGCGGCGGTACGCGGCAGTTGAAGCTGCCAAACTTGGACACGGCGGGGTGACTTACTTGGCTGGATTGTTCGGTTGCCATCCCGACACGATCCGGCAGGGTAGAGCGGATGTCGAAAATCTCCCTGCGGATGCGGCCGAGTCTCGCATTCGAAAAAGGGGGGCGGTCGCCGCAATGCTAGCTGCTCAAAACCAGGGCTCGTCGATGCCGTTCGCGATGAACTTCAAACCGAAACTGCAGGATCGCCGGTGAGCGTCGGCACGATCTGGACGGCATTGCCGCTACGTCGACTCGCTGAGCGATTGCTCGGACGAGGCTTTAAGGTTTCCGCAAGCACGCTCGACGTCATACTCCGTGAATCCCTTCGGCTGGGGCGTCGCAAGGCCCGAAAGCAAATGCCGCTGGGACACAGCAAAGATCGGCAACCGCAGTTTGAAAAACTCGCGAAACTTCGTGCCGAGTATATAGCCAAAGGCTGGCCGATCATCAGTATTGACACGAAAAAGAAGGAGTTGCTGGGACGCTACGCCCATGACGGGCGAGCTTGGACCGACGGTCAACTGCAAGCGTTTGACCATGACTTCGGCTCTTACTCCGAAGGCAAAGCGATTCCCTACGGCGTTTACGATACCGTTCGCAACGAAGCTTTTGTTTATCTTGCCACTGGCAGCGACACCGGCGAACTGGCTGTCGATGCGATTCGGCGTTGGTGGTATCGCCTCGGGCGGCAGTCCTATGACGGCGTAGGTGGAATGTTGGTACTGGCCGATTGCGGAGGCAGCAACGGCTACAGAGTGACTCTATTCCGAGAGCGATTGACTTGGCTCGCCAATCGATTGCAGATTCCAATCCGTGTGGCACACCTGCCTCCGTACTGCTCAAAATACAACCCAATTGACCATTGGCTGTTCTGCCATCTAAGCCGTGCTCTGCGCGGTCGGTTCTGTGAATCGATCGAGTGGATGCAACTATTATTTTCAGAAGTGACAACGACAACCGGTCTTTCCGTAGTTGCCGAACTGGCTCGCAAAGTCTACCAATCCGGGTGCAAAGCGAGCATAGTTTTTCGACAATGTGAAGCGACGATTCGTGATGAAATCCTAGGCAAATACAATTACGTATTTCCAGTCAGCAAATGACGAAGTTATTTCCGAACAGTGCCTTAACGGCAAGCCGAAGGAGACTGCTGTTTACGGAGTGCACTGACACCTGCATCCCTGCTTCGTGTTTTGTCAAAGGTGAATTCATAGGGTAGTGGACGAGGCCACGAGTCCCACACATGTGGGCAACCACAGGGACTCGTGGCCTCGTCCACTACGGTCAAACCCTAATTGCATTTTAATTTGATGTAGCTCGTGTCGCTCTTGCGGTGGACCGCGTTCTTGCGAACGCAGCTACGTCAAGTTTTGGGTTGATGTCCACGTAAAAACTCTGCGGCCGCCATTTCTCGCTTTCCGGCGGGCTGCAAACGAGAAATTTGCACCCACTTGTCTTGCGCTGCGACTTTGAACCCTTCCTCGTCGACCAAAATCGTTCCTGGCGTCACCGCATCGGCAACCTCGCCCAGCGACTGAACTTGCTTGACCGCAACACGGATCGGTTCGTCCTTTCCGACCACAGAAACGAAAAAGTAGGCGATCGGCCATGGTTGCATGCCGCGAACATGGCAATCGATCATGCGTGCGGTCTGGTCCCAATTGATTTCGGCTTCGGCCTTGGAAAGCCGTGCGGCGCGAGTCACTTTGGCGGGATCTTGCGGGGCGCCCAGCTCGCTGGTGCGATCCCAAGTCGCCAGCTTCTGGACCGCCTCGAGGGTCGCATCGACGCCGAGCTGTGAAAGCCGATCTTCGAGCTCCCCAGCGGTTTCGTTGTCTTGGATCAGCGTTTGTCGTGTCGTCACGATCGGCCCTCCATCGAGCCTCGGTGTCATATGAATCACCGTAACGCCGGTGATCGCATCACCGCTGAGCAACGACCGTTGCACCGGAGCCGCACCACGATAGGCTGGCAACAACGATCCGTGCAAATTGATACCGCCTAGGGGCGCCGTCGCCAACGCAGCAGGTTTCAAAATTTGGCCGTAATCACAAACCACCAACAAGTCGGCATTCACCACTTGCAAACGGGCGACGGCCTCCGCGTCATTGATGCTGGGAGGATCAAACAATTCGAATTCATTCTCGATCGCCCATTGCCGCACCGGCGATGGCGGTGGGCCTTTACGGCTTTTCACGGGTGGTTGGGGGCGTGTTACCACCAACGCCATTTCGTGTCCCTCGGCGAACAAGGCTTGAAACGAAGGGACGGCAAAGGGGCCGGTGCCCATGGCGATGATTCGTAGCGGGGTTGCACTAGGCATATCGCTCTCTCCAGTGGTCCAAGCGAGCCAACAAGTCTGCATCCGAGGGAATCGCACCGGCGGATTGCTTGGACCGGAAATCGGTTTCAAGTTCCTCCAACGGCCCCGCGAACTCGCGACGCCCTTCATCGTTCATGCGATCAAAAAACAACACCCCGTCGAGATGATCGTTTTCATGCTGCAGGACGCGAGCTAAAAAGCCATCCACATTGCGTTCGATCGAGTTGCCCTGGATGTCATAGGCGCTCAAGCGGATCGCTTTGGGACGTTTCACTTGACCGAAGATGCCCGGCAAACTTAAACATCCCTCTTGCTCGGATTCGTTGCCGCGAGGCATCTGTAACTCAGGATTGATCAGCACCAACTCTTCGCCTTCGCCTTTGACTCCCGAAGGATTGGCGACGAACATGCGTAGCGGCAGATCGACTTGGTTGGCAGCTAACCCGACGCCTTGAGCACTGTACATGAGCTCAAGCATCTCGTCGGCCAAATCCTTTAGCGCCTGGTCGACACGTCGAATGGGAGCGCTGCGAACACGCAAAGTGGGGTGCGGATAGGGGATGATGCGAAGTGACATGAGCAAATGCGGGGGTGGACGCGAAGGGGAAAGAGCGTTTTGAATCTCTCGTTTTTGGGCCGGAGTACTACTCAAAGCATGATCGAAAAGAGGGCTTTTGGGCAGGGGACATTGCCGTCCGCGATGCGTGGCTCCCGAGACACGCCGACTAGACAAATCCGCTGGATTGGGTGACCATTTGGCGATGTTAAACCAACGAACCAGCGAATTTTTCACTCGCCTTGCCAGTGATCCTGATGCTCAGCGATGCCAGGTTTCGAAGATTGCCGGTGCGACCCTCTTGGACGCCGGAATCAAGACTCCGGGATCGCTGCGAGCCGGGATCAGTCTGGCGCGATTGTGCATGGCCGACTTGGCCGAGATTTCGATCACTCCCTGCGACCCGAGCGTGCTGGTTAGCAACAATGCGGTCTTTGTCCGCAGCGACGCCCCGCTACGTGCCTGCTTGGCAGCCCAATACGCTGGCTGGCCAGTGCAAACCGACGAATACTTTGCCATGGGCAGCGGGCCGATGCGAGCCGCTCGAGGACGCGAGCAAGCTCTGATCGAGTTGCAGCTCACCGAAACGGCCGAAACGGTCGTGGGGGTGCTCGAATCCGACCAACTGCCCGGCGCCGACGTGATTGGCTTGATTGCCGACCAGTGCGGCGTGGCGACAAACCGAGTCCAATTGGCCATCGCCCCGAGCACCTCCATCGCGGGCAGCGTTCAAGTGGTTGCTCGTGCCATCGAGACGGCGATGCATCAATTGCACGAACTCGAATTTGAAGTTCGCTCGATCGTTTCGGCGACCGGGCATGCTCCGTTGCCCCCAGTAGCCAAACCGGGCGACACGGTCGCCGGAATCGGACGCACCAACGACGCGGTGCTCTACGGAAGCACGGTCACGCTATGGGTCGATTGCGAGGACGAGCAAGTTGCGGCGGTCGCCGCGAATGTCCCCAGCAACACTTCGGCGGACTACGGCCAACCGTTTGCGACCACGTTCAAACAATACGACTACGACTTTTACAAGGTCGACCCGATGTTATTCAGTCCCGCGGTGGTGACGATCCATAATCTGCGCAGCGGTCGGACGTGGAACCACGGGCAAATCGCGACCGATGTGCTCCGCCGATCGTTTCTATCATGAGCGACAAACGCATTCTCGTGCTGGGATGCGGTCAAGGTTGGCATGCGAATCAATTGCGTGCGGCTGCCGATTCGCTCGGTTGCACGCTGCACTTTAGCGATTATGAATCGTTGTTCGCAGCGGTCCATTTGACGTCGCCCTCGGCCACCGACGGAGTCGACTTGGGGGTGGATGGATTCTCCGCCGATGCGTCCCCGCTGGCTGGCTTTGATGCCGTGTTGGCTCGCACGATGCCAGCCGGATCGCTGGAGAAGATCACCTTTCGTTTGGCGGTGTTGCACGCGGCGGCCGGCGATACGATCGCAAACGCTGCTCCGATTCCGGTGATCAATTCGCCACGGGGGATGGAAATCGCGATCGATAAATTTGCGACCCTCACTCATCTTCGCCGACTCGGTTATCCGGTCCCTGAGACGATCGTGGTTCAATCTCGCCCCGAAGCGATGGCGGCGTTCGAGCGACTCGGTGGCGATTGTGTCGTCAAGCCGATCTTTGGGGGCGAAGGACGTGGAGTGATGCGGATCCAAGATCCGCAACTCGCCTGGACCACGTTCTCGACCTTGCAACAACTCGATGCCGTACTTTACTTACAAGCGTTTGTTCGTCCGGGAGGGCGTGACACGCGGTTGTTGGTGATCGGCGAGCATGTCATCGCCGCACGCCGCGAAAACGCATTCGATTTCCGCACCAATCATGCTCACGGAGCCACGACCACCGCGATCCAGCCAACCGCCGAACAGGTCGCGATGGCCAAACGAATCACCACATCGATGGGATTGACGTTCGCCTCGGTGGATTTGATCGATTGCGCGGACGCCCCCCCGCGATTGCTCGAAGTGAACGCGGTCCCGGGGTGGAAAGGGATGCAACAAGTTTGCACTCCGAACATCGCTTCGTTGGTAATCCAAACGCTGCTTCATGGTTGTCACTCTGAACCGGTTGATCCGAATTTACGCGAAGTCCAAACTCCGCTTTCCCAATGCGAGACTACGTCATGCCCCAGCAAGTGAACGATGGCAACGTCGCGTCGAGACTGCGAATCATCCGCACGTTGTCGCCCGGCGGAATCGCAATCGCCGAGCCCAGCGGTCCGCCGCGTTCCGATGGAATGCGCGAATATAATCTGACCACCTTTGAAAACCTTGATCGCCGCAGTGACGAAATTGCTCGCGGCTTGATCGAGTGGGGCGTCAAACCAGGCATGCGTTTGGCGATGCTGGTTCCGTTCGGTGCCCCGTTCATCGAAATCGTTTTCGGATTGCTCAAGGCGGGGGTGGTCGCGATCTTGATCGACCCAGGCATCGGGCGCAAACACTTAGTGAAATGCTTGAGTGAGTCACAACCCGATGGCTTTGTCGGCATCCCCAAGGCGCAGATGATTCGCAGCGTACTGCGTCGTCGGTTCCCGCAAGCGAAGTGGAACGTCACCGTTGGGAAACGATGGCTGTGGGGCGGGCAAACGCTTGAGCAAGTGGTGAACTCGGGTAGGGAAGCCAACGAGGATATCCTGCCTCGTGTCCAGCGTAGCGATGCCGCCGCGATCATTTTCACCACCGGCAGCACCGGACCGCCCAAGGGCGTGCTCTACACGCACGGTACCTTTCATGCTCAAATCGATCGCATTCGAGAGCGGTACGATATCCATCGCGGCTCGCGTGACTTGGCCTGTTTTCCGCTGTTCGGTTTGTTTGATGCGGTGATGGGCGTGACCACGATCATTCCCGACATGGACCCCACGCGTCCGGCCGATGTGAATCCCCAACGTTTGATCGAAGCGGCCAACCAATGGGAGGTCGATCAAGCATTTGGCTCCCCGGCACTTTGGAATACCGTCGTCCGTTGGTGTGAAGCGAATCAAGTCAAACAACCCTTTCCGACGCTCCGCCGAGTGCTGTCGGCCGGAGCGCCCGTGCCTGCGGAAACACTGCAAAAGCTCCGCGGACTGCTCGACCCCGAAGTCAATATCGTCACCCCTTACGGAGCCACCGAAGCGCTGCCGATCGCCTCGATCGAATCGCGTGAGGTGATTGCCGAAACGGGGCCGGCGGCGGCCAAGGGCAAAGGCGTTTGCGTGGGAACTCGTTTCGAGGGAGTCCAGTGGCGCATCATCAAGATTGACGATGGCCCGATGACCCACATCGATCAAAGCGAGGAACTGCCGCAAGGAAAAATCGGCGAATTGATGGTCTCCGGCCCGATGGTAACAACCGAGTACGTCGTTCGGGCGGACCAGAACCCGATGCACAAAATCCAAGATGGCGAACGGGTTTGGCATCGCATGGGCGATGTCGGCTACTTGGACGCGCGCGATCGCTTTTGGTTTTGCGGACGCAAAACGCACCGCATCGAAACGGCCAATCGCCCACTATTCACAATCCCCTGTGAAGCGATCTTCAACACGCACCCACGCGTCTATCGCTCGGCGCTAGTCGGCCGCGGTGACCGACCCAATCAAACACCGGTCGTGATGATCGAGACGATCGAATGCCGCCAAAACAATGGCAAGCCGATCGCCGATGCCCAAAGTCTGCAAAAGGAGTTGTTGGAATTAGCCGCCCGCAATCCAATCACACGGCGGATCGAAGAGATCATCATTCGCCGTACACCGCTGCCAGTCGACATCCGGCACAACAGCAAGATTTTCCGCGAGCGGTTAGCTGAGGAATTGCGAACCGAAACAAGGATTCAACCCTCCCGGGAGTGAGAGGGTCGGTCGCGGGTCGCGGCCGGGGAGGGCAGGTGACCCTGAACTTGCACGCTCCGTTTCGAACACTCCCAAGACCCCACGCCGAGCTTGCTAAACGCTCACTCTTCACCTCCCCCAAAACAAGTTTCGGGGAGGTAAAGTTGGCTGTGGCCGAAGCGACTTTTGCTACGACGGTTCGTTCGTCTCAGGACGGAGCACGGGAAACAAGATCACGTCGCGAATCGATCGTTGCCCGGTTAGCAACATCACCAAGCGGTCGATGCCGATTCCGAGTCCGCCGGCGGGCGGCATCGCATAGCGAAGTGCACGAACAAAATCGTGGTCCATCTTCGCCATCGAATCCTCTTCTTGCTGACCTTGCAATTGAGTCTCGAACAACTCTTGCTGCAAATCGGGATCGTTCAACTCCGTGTAAGCGTTGGCAACCTCCATCCCCAACACAAACAATTCAAAGCGTTCGGCGATCTCGGGTTGATCCCGTTTGCGTTTGGTCAATGGACAAATACTGGCCGGATAGTCGATGACAAAGATCGGGCCATCGAGCGAGTCCTCGACCTTCTCTTCGAAGATCTCGTTGCGGATCACATCCGGGTGCTTGCCCTCGGTGGTCAACTTTAGCTTCTTCGCATACGCGATGACGCCATCGTCGTCGCCGGGATCGATTCCGGTCGCACGTTGGAACAACTCGGCATAGGTGGCGCGTTGGAAGGGCGGCGTAAAGTCGACCATGCTGCCATTGAATTCGCGTTGGAAATTGCCGCCGGTGGCTCGAATCGCATCGGCGATCAAACGCTCGGTCAAATCCATCATCGTTTCGTAATCGCCGTACGCCTGGTACAGCTCGATCATCGTAAACTCAGGGTTGTGGCGTGGGCTGAGTCCTTCATTGCGGTAAACTCGCCCCATTTCGTAGACGCGTTCCATGCCCCCGACCATCAGTCGTTTGAGATGTAACTCTAGCGCGATCCGCATGTAGAGTTTCATATCGAGGGCATTGTGATGCGTCATGAAGGGACGCGCCGCCGCTCCGCCTGGGATCGTGTGCAACGTGGGGCCTTCGACTTCGCAAAACCCGTCCTGATCCAACGTTTGGCGAATCGACTTGATGATCTTAGTACGGTTCATGAACGTCTCGATCACGCCGTCGTTGAAGGCGAGGTCGGCGTATCGCATCCGTTGACGCAGATCGGGGTTGGTCAAACCAGCGTGCTTTTCAGGTGCTGGCTCGAGCATTTTGGTCAAGAAGAACAGTTTTTCGGCAAACACTGTCAACTCACCCGTGTTGGTCCGGCCGAGTCGTCCTTCGGCCCCCACCAAGTCACCCAAGTCGAACAATTTGGCCAGCTCAAAATCCTCTTCGCCGACTTGATTCTTGCCAATAAAGATTTGGATATTTCCCGACCAGTCCTTCAAGTTGAGAAAGATCAACTTGCCGGTCGGCCGCGCCAACATGATCCGGCCGGCGACGCGGACCTTCGGCCCCACTTCTTCCCCAGGGCCGTTGTCGGTTTTCCATTGACGGTAATCCACGTCCCCCGCGTCGAAGTCGGGCAACTCCAGCGTTTTGCCGTCCTTGGTCACAAATTTGACGTCGCCGGCGAGTTCACGGCATTTGGAAACCAACAAACGATCGTCAAATCGGCTGCCGTAGGGATCGATACCACGCTCGATCAGCTGATTCAGTTTATTTCGGCGAGCCACGCGGGGGTCAGTGCCGTCTTCGCCGGAAGCGTTTTGTGAGGGATCGGGTGTTTGATTCATCAGGGGTTCAACGGGGTCAGGTCAAATGAGGGATGGCCATCGAAAGCGATCGACTTGTCGAGAATTGTCGGTACGAATCGAGTTTTACGCAACCATGAGAGCGATCTTGATTCGCAAGGGGTAATCTCGGTATTGCTAAGTTCGACAATCCGCTACTCCATACTTAACGGACACCCATGCACGGACCCGATTTTCGCCACGACTTGCCGTCGCAAACGCGTCAAAAACAAGCGTCGATCGTCGTGGTGGACCCGAGCCCCCTCTCGTTGATCGCCACGGCGGGAGTCATGCACTCTCAGGGCTACGACTGCATTTGTGCCCGCACGGCTGATTCGGCGCTCGAAGCCCTGCAAATGGGAACCCAAGATTTGGTGCTCTGGGACGTGGCCGATGACGCCGCCGCGGTCTTGGAAGCGATCGATCGAATGCGAACGATCCAGGGCTATGAACAACTCTCGGTCGTGATGGTGGCCGAAAGTCGCTGGGCAGGTCTGGAAAAGAAGGCCGAAGTGATGCAGGTGCCGACGCGATGCCTGTTCAAACCGGTTGACCCCAATTCATTGTTAGCGGTGGTCGATCACCTGCTTTGGATGCCCTCGCTGGTCTCGGCCCACCGACGACGTGGCAGCAAACCAAGCCGATTGGGATGGGTCACGCTCTAGCGAGGCTCCTTCCTGGCCGCTTTGAGCTAGGCCGGATATTTCCTAACCCGAAGGGCAACCCAGGGAATATCACTCTTCACTCGGTCCCTGGCTGACGCGTCGGGTTATGATTTCGATGGCGCGACGGACTCAAAGAAAGCGGAAGCTGTGATCGACTCCCACGCGTGAACGTTGTCATTGCCCGGTAGTCGTCATTGCCCGGTAGTCGTCTTGCCCGGTAAGCGAACACAGCAGGTCACGGCACTTCCGACCACCGCTCTTTAACGGACAATCATCAGCGGACAATCATCAAAACTCGTCCGACAATGTCCGACGCGGTGGATGCCGACGCATCATCCCCGCTAGCGGTGACGGCCATCGACGCTGTCGAACGGTCTAACCGCACATACGCGCGATCACTTAGATGACTCGCCAAGGCACTTGTTCCGTTTGCACCCGCATCAAGCTGCCACGACGTGGAATGCTTTACGGTGGTGGGATCGACTTCACGAAGCGATTGAATCATGCCTACCAACGGAGGATCGTTTGCAATCGTCATACTGACCGATTCGATCCCTTGTTCATCGGCGATCAAACGCAAGATGAATTGGTCCAATCGTTTCGCCGGGGCTTCCAAGTACAAGACGCTGGCGGAGTTTGCAGCCACCTCGTCGGCACTGCCCTGCTTGGCAAAGCGAACCACGTTTTCATCGATCGATTTGCGACTGGCCGAATCAATCCCAGTCGCTTCCATCGCCGTCTCGACGGCATGGGTATTGCGTCCATCCATCGTGCGGTGAACCTCGAGTACCAACACCGCTTTAATCGCAACCACATCGGCTGGCGGCGGAGATGGCTCGACCGATTTCAGCGCGGACGTTGGCGGCGAAACGGCGGGGCCCATGGCGACCTTCATCTCGGCGTCATTGCTCCCCCTGGCCTCAGCCACGGACTCGATCGCGGCGGGTGCTTCTCGACGTGCCGAAGCCACCGGCGCATCCATCGTCGGATCCGTTTGGGAAGCGGCGAAGCGCGGCGTTTCGTGAAGCGTTGTCGGATCGATGGACACGGCATCGCCTGGGGTCGCGTCTCGCGCTGCGACCGCCGGATCAGTGGCCAATTCAGCCATCCGATCGCGAGCGGGGTCCACTGCGGCAACGGGGTCCCCTTGGGGATCAGGACGAGTGGCGAAAAAGGCGAGTGCCAACGAGGCTGCGATGGCGGCCAACGGGGCCACCACGCGCCACACCGAAGCCCGCGGACGCGTGACCATCGGACTGGGTTGCTCCGACAATCGCATGACCGGATGATCGTCACTCAAACCTTCGGCGCGTCCGCGAGCGACCGTGGCTTCAATCACCGATTGGGCGAAATTTGCAGGCAACTTTACGTCGCGATCCTGATTTCGGATCTGTTGCAACGTTTGACGAATTTGTTTTAATTGCTCGAGTTCACTGGCGACGCTGGCATCTTCACGCAGCATCTGTTCGACACGAGTGCGTTCATCCGCACTCAGCGCGTCGTCCATGTACGCGCTCAGCAGTGAATCGAGGATATCTTTGGGTACAGACATAATTCTTTGACCGTAAATCTTAGCGGGCTTTGAAAGTCTTCCTGGCTTTCCATATCCGATCCGATGCTCCGCGGGCAAGCAAAGTTCCCCTTGGGGTGCCAAAAACCTAGCAAAACGACACCTCTAGTGCACGTAACACCACCTCCCTCGCAACCCCAACCGCCAAGCTGAGCGGGGGCTCTTGTCCACTCCCCCAGCTCGTCGCGTCCTCCGCGAACGAGGCTCGCTGCCCTTATTCTCAGCTCTCCCACGCCCCACCGCCACCTTTGCGACCCCCTAACGATGCAAAACGACGAGATTCTTCGCACCAACCGCCGCGTTTACGATGCCATGGCCGACGCGGGCAATCCGTTGTGCCAACCCGCAAAAGACAGCGAATTGGCCAATCCGATGGCGACGATCGACCCGTCAGGCTGGCTCGGCAACTCGATCAAAGGGCTGCGGGTGTTGTGCCTTGCCGCCGGTGGCGGTCGACAAAGTTCACTCTATGCCGCAGCGGGAGCCACGGTGACGGTCGTCGATTTGAGTCGAGCGATGCTCGAATTGGACCGAAACGTGGCTGCCGAACGCAATCTATCCTTGCGGATCATTGAAACGTCAATGGATGACCTGTCGATGCTAAACGTCGCTGAATTTGATCTCGTCACCCAGCCCGTCAGCACTTGTTACGTCCCAAAAATCTCGACCGTTTTTGCGCAGGTGGCCCGCGTGCTGCGACCGGGAGGACTGTACATCAGCCAACATAAAACCCCGACCAGTCTGCAAACGAGCACCGATACCGTTGCCGATGGTACGTACCGGCTGCTGCATCCCTATTACCGCGACACTCCGGTACCGCCTCCGAAATCGGCCTCGGCGGCGGCAGGGCGGTTACGAGAAACCGGAGCGGTCGAGTTCCTACACCGCTGGGAACAAATCGTCGGCGGAATGTGCCGCGCCGGATTTTCAATCGAAGATCTCGTCGAACCGGTGCATGCGAAACGCGATGCCGCAGTGGGCACATTTGCCCATCGAGCTCAATTCGTTGCGCCCTATGTTCGCATCAAAGCCCGCCGGCAATCCTCAAGCAACGACACGCCGCAGACCGCCGCGAGCAAATTGTGGATTCCTCAGTAAGCTCCCTCTCCGCACCCGAACCTCCCATCGACGAAAGTCTCTTCGCGTGTCAGAACCAAATCCCAAATCCTTGTCGCCTGTGAAATCAACTTCATCCGAATCGTTGTTGCGCGGCGACGATGGCGTGATGCGATGTTGGTGGTGCGGAAGCGATCCGATGTACGTGGCGTATCATGACAACGAATGGGGAGTTCCGGTCACCGACGACGTCCGGTTGTTTGAAAAAATCTGTCTCGAAGGATTCCAAGCTGGGCTTAGCTGGTTGACGATCCTACGAAAGCGAGACGCCTTTCGCGAAGCGTTTGCCGCATTCGACTTCAAGCGGGTGGCAAACTTCAAGCCACATCATGTCGACAAACTGATGCTCAATGCAGGGATTGTGCGGCATCGCGGCAAGATTGAATCGACGATCAACAATGCCAACCGCGCCATCGAACTGAGCAACGAATTTGGGTCGCTGTCCAACTACGTTTGGCGATTCGCCCCCCCGCATTCGGCGGCAAAACGATCACGTGCGGACGTGGCAGCCACCAGCGCTGAATCGAGCGCGATGAGCAAGGATCTGAAACGACGTGGATGGAGTTTCGTTGGCCCAACGACATGTTATGCCTTCATGCAATCGATGGGATTGGTGAACGACCATTTGCAAGGTTGCCACCGCTACACCGCTTAGCCGGTTACGAGCCCGCACGTGGCAGGGCGGCGATCTCCTGGGCTCCCAAATCCTTGACTTCACCGGTGCTAAGCAGCACCCAGCCGCCGCTTTTGTCGGCGTCGGCTTGCATCGCCACGATTGCGGTCGTGGCCGCAGAGGCATCGATGCTAGCCCCCGGAAAATAGACGATGGTTCCGTTCTGAATCAACGCGCCGGCCGCTGGGAATGCCACGTCATGCTGAGCGAAATCAGCTGTTTTTTTGGGCAAGGGTCGGCCTTCCTCCTGAACCGCGTTGAGCAAGTTAGCCAAATCGAGCAAACCGTCGCGCGCCTCCGGCGTCCCCGCAGTGCCGCCGTCGGTGGCGGACTCCGACGAACACCCCGGTACAAAACTCAACACCACCACGCTCAAACCGACCAAACTTAACAGTCTTAAATTTTTCATAAAACGATTCACCAATAAAGAGTGTCGATTGGCGAATGGGTCGCCAACCTTGTCGGACGCATAAGGGATTGGACGCACAAGGGATTCGTGTCTCAGCGACGATTCGCTGCCCAGACGATTCGCTGCCCAGACGATTCAGTGGGCGAAGCCAGATTTTTACAATCGCGAATTTTTCACCACTCGCGGCATCCGCGTTCATAACCGCGTTCATAACCCGAAACGCAAGCGAGGGAAGCTCACTTGTGACGCGGCCTCTCGCTGAGGTTTGGGTTGGGATTTCCTTGGAAAAACGGCTATCACGCAACTTCGGTGGCGTGAGACGTGGACCGGAGCGTGCGGCTCCGGCCGCGCCGAACAGCGGACCGAAAACCAAACATCGTGTGGACACTCACGCATCCCCGCCCACGCGTTTACGTGGGCAGGGCATTGCGAGCGACTTGGGTGCAAGCGGATGTTCGTCAAGCGATTTAGTTGACCTCGATGACTTCCGCACCGGCGCGGCTGCCAATCGCTTGCCAAGTCGCAAAATCGATGCTGTCCGTGTACATCGTCACCGAACCATCGGCCCGACAGACCAGGGCGCCGCCGGGATGGTAGCTCGATGCCGCCTTGTGCAAAGTCGTGTATCCAGTTCCACCGCAGTTGTATCGCTGTTTCGTCGCATCCTGGTTGCGGCGATTCCAATTGATTGGCAGCGTGTGGCTGTACACGACATTAAAACTGATCGCGCGATAATATTGCTGACCGGCATAACGAATCGCTGTCCCGCCACCACTGAGGCATTGCGGATAATTGCGACCGTCACGAAGCTCCGCTGTGGTGGGCGTGCCCGAAAAGAACATCGTCGTATTGTCCGTCGTCGTGGCGTTGAAGGCCAAGGTGGATAGCATCACTTCGGCGAACAATGCGGTATTGCTTGTCCCGTCGATGATCTCCGACATCTTGGGGCCTTTCATGACTTCACCAGCGGAGGGATAGGGTTTGGCGAAAATGCCATCCAAGTCCGCGATACCACCGCGGTAGTTGGCCCCCCCAATGCAACCTTGATAGCTCTGTCGGCCCGCCCCGTAATAATTGATCGACGAGACTTCCGACGGACACAAAAAGGTAGGCACGTCCATCGCTCGCGCCGCCGCATTGGCTCCCGTCAACGCGGGAATGCTTGTATGGATCGGCGTGTCGCTGTTGGTGTTGTAATCCAAGTTGAACAGATCGTACTTACTGCCCTGTTCAAAGTACGGCATCATGTACACCTGGAAGGGAGCTTCCGAAGTTTTCGTCACCTTTGTCCCGTTGGTTTCCGTGAAAACCTTGGTGTGTTGGGTGGGGGGAAAATATCGGAAAGCGCTCTCGAAGTTATGGGCGGCCAAGCCCAGTTGCTTCAGGTTGTTGGAACATTGCATCCGCCGTGCGGCTTCCCGAGCGGCCTGCACCGCCGGCAACAGAAGGCCCACCAGCACTCCAATGATCGCAATCACGACGAGCAATTCAACCAGCGTGAAGCCAGCACGGTTACGTTGTCTCAAACACATAAGGTTCATAGGAACCGCCCCTCAAATCAAATAGGAAGAAAATAAAAGAACTGAATACTGCGGTGATCCTCGCAACATCTCAGGAGCAAACCAGGAGTGCGATTGCCACGCGTCGCTGCCCCGAAGGGGGCGTAGAACTCTCGGAACTCTCGAACCGAATCGTCATCCGGCGTGTGGCATGCAACGACAACTGTCCCCCTATTGGCTGTCCCCGTACTGCCTCACCACAAGCAAGAGCGAAGGCTTCGCGCGTGAGATATTATTCAGCCGTTTTCCGCAGTCAAGGACTTAGAACAAGCCGGTGAGCGGAAAGTTCCACTCAGCCCACGGACATCCCCATTTCCCGGCGGTTCCGGCTGCCCCCGTCAGCATCGGCCTTGAACCCAGGCAATTGAATGGGGTGATCTCCGAGGTCAGCATTTACACCCACAAATTGCCACTCCGCCGCGATTTTTGCGGGCTCGGCGTCCCCGCTGCGACGAGCTGAAACGCCCCCCGTTCACGGAGTCGTCCATCCCCTTTTATCGCTTCCAAAAATGGATCGTTATGAAACGCATCTGGACAGGCTGGTTGTCGTTTCCAAACTGTCCAACAACCATCAGCCACCTCCCCGCTCGGTGGTAACGAGACTCCACTCAGCGGCAAAAAAGAGGAGGTGATCGGCTGCGGCATCATCAGCCCCCTCGGTTGTTGCCGGCGATCGCGGCAGCCCCGTTCCACCCCATGCGTTCTCTCGGCGCCCCCACCCCATCGCTGTGACGGGCAACCTGCAACCACGGGACAATCCGCGTCAACGAGCCAACGAGCCAGTCCGCCGGTCGGACCAACCGGGCGGTCGGGCGGCCGGGCGGGCACTAACCCATGCGTCCGACCTTGCCGCGGCGCGGTTTGCTTCCGATGACTCGACGCTGCGTAGATCCGCTGCGACCAGAGTAGTGCTTCATCCCGAATTGAATTTAGGGTAACCGAACTCGTCAAGAGCTTCGGATTGCTCGGCAAATGCAACGCCAGTCTTGACGACTTCCGCGACGTCCAACCCAAGGTGTTAATCGGGATGAAGCACTAAGCAGGCAGGCAGGAATGATTGGGCGAAATCCCATTAGCCGCTTGGACGCTAGCCCCGGTTGAACGTAGGAACCGTGGCTCGTGTTTTGTTACAGCCCGAGGTTAGGGTAGTGGACCAGGCGACGAGCGGTTGATGACCCGCAAATACGATTACGCCGGAGGCGTCCGCAGACATTAGCCGGCGGTCGAGCGAAGCGAAAACCGCCGGAAACAGATCAAAACCTAAACGTCGCCCCCGAAGGTGGTCGGAGATCCATCACCAAGGATTCTACAACAGGAGGCGACGAGTCCCTTACCTACCACGAATCCCAGGGACTCGTTGCCTCGTCCACAACGGTCAAACCCTACTTTTTAGCTGTGACAAAGCACTCACGCCAAAACGGCTAATTTGCCGAACGACTCCTGCCTACATGCTTAGCCGCGTGACCCGAAAAGTAGACACACCTCTTCAGGGCGAACCTTAGGACGAAGCAATCCAGTGGCAACCGATCATCGTGATCGATGGAGAGACGGCCCGCACGGCTGCCGCCAGGCGAGTCGCATGCTGCCGCCGGGAGAGTTGCGTTTCACCCGCGCATAAAAAAACGCAAGACAGGATGAGTGTCTTGCGTTGCGGTGTTGGAAAGCATCACGTTCAGGGCGAGCGATTAGCTCGCATCATCCGCGAGGGAGCTACCCGACTCGCTCTGTTTCGCATAGTCGTCCGAGGTGCGAACGATGCGATCGATTTCATGAACCACGAGCATCGCGGTCTTCAATTCGATCGGCGAGAACCAACGCAGCGTTCCAGTGTACTTGCTCTCCACCCGATTCTTTTGAGCCAGCTCGGCCCACGACATGTTATCCATCAAGTGCCAAGCTACCGCTTGGGCGGTGTTTTGCGTAATCATGCCATTTCCTAGCGTTTCGCAAACCATGCGCACGTTCGGGCTCGTGGTGAACTGCTCCAGCGGAACGATCTTGTAAGCCATTTTAGGATTAGGGTCCGGCTTGCCATGCTCGAGGCAAACGGTGACGACCGATATTTTTTTAACTCGTTCGGGAGCGATGCGTTGGAAGCCGCCCATGCCACCCATGCCGCCGCCACCCATACCGCCGCCGCCCATGCCGCCCATGCCGCCGCCCATACCACCCATGCCGCCGCCCATGGCTTGACCGCCACCCATGCCGCCCATGCCGCCGCCCATACCGCCCATGCCGCCGCCCATGCCACCCATGCCGCCGCCCATGCCACCCATGCCGCCACCAAACTGGGCAAGCACAGGCACCCCAGCGAACGCGGCTGGCATTTGGATGTTGAGGGGTTTATCGGTCAAATTTTTGACCAGCACATTAGCCTTGGTCGCATTGATGGGGATGAATTTAACTTCGATCTGTCCCGCTTCCATCGCAGCGAACATTTCCGCGTTGGCGACATCGCCCCCAGCCGGGACTTCGCCACCGCGAGAGGCAGTTCCATTGAGGACGGACAACATCAACAAGCAGGTTGGCAGAGCCAGTAAATTTCGACAACGAGAGAATTCAATCACGCTAAGGTTCCTGTTCATCGATTCGCCTCTTGGAAAATAAGTGGTTGACAAGGGTCGTGTTGTTCGACAAATGAGGCGAACCGGACCGTACCGCCCACAGAGTAAACCTCTGATTCCCCAGGAAGTACGAGCGATTTGTTGCCGAACAGACGCTCCTTATCGTAATCACTTCGCGACAGTGCACCAAGCAGAAACCGAAGAACAACCATGATGAATTCGTCCTGCTTAGGCAATTTCTGCGGGTCTCTCCGATTTTGCTGGAATAATCGGAAAATTCGCCACTTTTTCGGGCGGATTGTGGCAGAGAGACGCCGAATCGGTTGGCATTATCAAGCTGGCAACTAGGATGCAGTGAGTTCGCAATGAGTGCCCCACCAAGACCTTTCGCATGAATGGTTAAAACCGTTAATGGAAAGGGGCTTTAGCACGCCCAACCCGCTCGCCTCGAGAGAAACCAATTCATCCGCGGCGTTGTCACTGGTGCAATTGCGACCAAGGAGGATCAACCCTCCTCCCTGATTTCCGTACCCCCCCTCCCAGATACCACTCCTAAGAAGGACTCTGCTACCGATGAAACGTAAGTCAACCTTGTACTCGATGCTTATTGCCGCGACCGCCTCCACGTTGTTGGTTGCACCGATCCAGCACGGTGTTGCTCAAGACGCGACCGCTGAAAAAGCAGCGGAAGTCGCAACCGAAAAGGAAGCCCCGAAAGCAGACGAAGCTGCTGCTAAAGAAGCTGCTGCTAAAGAAGCTGCTGCTAAAGAATCCGCTGCCAAAGAAGCTGCTGCTAAAGAAGCCGCTGCTAAAGAAGCTGCTGCCAAAGAAGCTGCTGCTAAAGAAGCTGCTGCTAAAGAAGCTGCTGCCAAAGAAGCCGCTGCCAAGAAAGCTGCTGCTAAGAAAGCCGCAGAAATGAAGGAAGCCGCTGCTAAGAAAGAAGCGGCTGCTAAAGAAGCTGCTGCGAAGAAGGCTGCCGCTGCAAAAGAAGCGGCTGCTAAGGAAGCCGCGATGAAAGAAGCCGCTGCGAAAAAGGAAGCTGCCGCTAAAGAAGCTGCCGCCAAGGAAGCCGCTGCGAAGAAGGCTGCCGCTGCAAAAGAAGCTGCAATGAAAGAATCGGCTGCCAAGGCCGCTGCAAAGATCGAAGCTGAAAAGGCTGCTGCCGCTGCGACTCCGGTTGTGACTCCCGCTCCCGCTCCAGCTCCAGCACCCGCACCCGCACCTGAAGCCATGGTCGAGGAAGTCGCTCCTGTCGCTCCCGAAGCGATTGTTGAATCGCACGGCGAAGTCGCTCCTGTTGTTATTGAAGGTTCGGCTTGCTGTGGAAGCGTCGTCGCCGAGGGTGCTGTGATCGAACACAGCCACGAAGTGATTGTTGATGCCTGCGGTTGCGAAGTTGCCCCCACTTGCTGCGAGCCCGTTGTGCTTTGTTGCGAGCCAGCTCCGACTTGCTGCACCCCAGCTCCGAAGCACTGCGGTTTGCTGAATCGCTTGTTCGGCATCTTCAACTAAGCGGCTCGCTTCGGCTGAATTCCCCGCCTGGGAAACACGTTCGTTTTCGCACGCGTTTGCTCCCGGGCAAGACAAACAAAAACCGGCTTACGATTGAATCAATCGGAAGCCGGTTTTTTCGTGGCATCGTGTTCGCTAAACGCGAAGGTTTGTTAGCTCGACGGCGAATGGAGCGGGAACCAAAACAGCCTGAAAATGATTATCCAATCACCGTTTTAACCGCTCGATTTTTTAGCGGCCCCGCGTTATCCCGCTGCGGACTCCAAGGAAGCCGCGAACGCTTTCTTGAGTCGCTCGGTCGCCGCTTCCACCTTTTCGGTCGCAACGACCGCATTGACCTGCAACTCACTCGTTCCGATCATCTCGATATTAATGCCCAGATCGGCCAGCTGCTTGAACAGAATCGTTCCCACTTGCGTGTGGCTACGCAGCCCAATCCCGCTGACGGTAATCTTGGAAATATCGGTACCGCTTTGGAAATCGCGCATCCCGTGTTTCTTACAAACTTGATGGGTGACCTCCAAACTACGTTCGATCGCATCTTGGTGGATGGTAAAGCTTATGCTCGTCGAACCATCTTCCCCGTCATAACCTTGCACGATCATGTCGACAAAGACGCCGGCCTCGCCGATCGTCTCGAAGATGTCCGCGGCAATTCCTGGCTTATCGGGAACGCCGTGCAACGTCACACGCGCTTGTGACTTGGTGAGGGAAATTCCCGTCAACGTCAGCGCCTCGAGCACGTCCGCTTGCAAGCGACTGATCAATGCATCGACATCGGCGCGATTACCACGTTCGGAGCGAATTTGGTCCCACGATTTTGCGTCTTCGGGCTTTTCATGCAGCGTGAACGCGTGATGGACGGCTCGCAGAGCCGCATCGGCCTGGGAACGGGGCACGAGGGTCGAAATCTTGATTTCGCTGGTCGTGATCATCTGAATATTGACATTCGCATCGGCCAGCGCTCGAAACATGGTCGATGCCACGTTGGTTTGCTTGGCCATATTGCCTCCAACCACCGAGACCTTGGAGACTTGGTCGTCATAAGTGACCGCGTGAGCACCGACCTCGGGCAACACTTCCTTCAGTGTCTTGAGCGTGGTTTGCAGATCCTCTTCGCGAACGGTAAAGGAGATGTCCGCACGTCCCTGCAACCCGATGTCTTGGACCACCATATCGACGGCGATCTTTTGGGCCGCAATGGCCGAGAAGATCTGCAGACTTTTCCCGGGCACGTCGGGGACACCGAGCACGGTGACCCGGGCTTCGTTGGGGGTCATCGCCGCTCCGCAAACCGACGCGGTTTGCGATTCGGTTTCGGTCACAATCATGGTCCCTTGCATGTCCGAAAAACTGCTGCGGACGTGGATTGGAACATTAAATTTCTTGGCAAACTCGATACTGCGATTGTGCATCACGCCCGACCCGAGACTGGCGAGCTCGAGCATTTCATCGTAGCTAATCACATCGACACGACGCGCCTCGGGCAACAATCGCGGGTCGGTGGTGTAAACGCCATCGACATCGGTGTAGATCTCACAGGCATCGGCGCCGAGCACCGAGGCCAATGCGACGGCGGTCGTATCGCTACCACCGCGTCCCAGCGTGGTGATATTCAAATCATCATCAATGCCTTGAAAACCGGCGGCGACGACGATGTTTCCTTCGTCCAACAAACGCTCGATCCGCTCGGTGGAAATCGATTGGATGCGTGCTTTGCTGAAGCTATCGTCGGTTTTCATGCCGATCTGGCCTCCCGTCAAACTGACGGCCTTGGAGCCCAGGGCATCGATCGCCATCGCCACCAAGGCGACGCTGACCTGTTCCCCCGTGCTGACCAGCATGTCCATTTCACGCGCTGGGGGATTGGGACTGACATCGCTGGCCAGCTTTAACAGCACGTCCGTATTCTTGCCCATCGCGCTAACGACCATCACCACGCGATGACCTTGTTGCTGGGCACGAATGGCTTTGCGTGCCGCGGCGCGGATCTTTTCGACATCAGCGACGCTGGTACCGCCAAACTTTTGAACGATCAGTGACATGGGAAGCAGGTGAAGTTAAAAGGGTGAAGGAAACAGAGAAATGCCAAAGGGCTTTAGAGCTTAATAAACGCGTCCATCAGATCCCAACCGTGATCGAATCGGCGGCCACTCGCCTCCGCTGTAATCTCGTCATAGCTGGTCTGTGAATCGGCATCGATTCCGGTCCCCGCCATCAACAGCGGAACCATCCCGTGCGTGTGTTTCTTGGTGCTACAGAAGGTTGGATGATCGGGAGTCACCAAGATCCGGTAATCTCCATGCTTGGCCAGGGCTTCGCACAGCGGGGCCACAATCGATTTGTCGATGCTTTGCAGCGCCTTGATTTTTTCATCGTGGCGTCCTTCATGCGAAGCTTCATCGGGCGCTTCGATGTGAACGCAAACGACGTCATACTGTTCCAAAGCTTCGACCGCCGCGCGCCCCTTGGCTTCATAATCGGTGTCCAGATATCCGGTGGCGCCGGCGACCTCGATTCGCGGCCAACCCACTAGAGCAGCAATGCCACGCAACAAATCAACGGCGGTAATCATCGCTCCGTTGATGCCGTAACGCTGGTGAAAACTTGGCAATTGTGGTGCACCACCGAGTCCCCACAACCACAGATGGGTCGCCGGGCGTTTGCCCTCGGCGATCCGTTTTTGGTTGACCGGATGCGAGGCAAACAGCTCCTCGGATTCACTCATCAAACGAACCAACCATTCGCTGCCCGGGCCGCGTGGAAAATCGTTCGCCACCGACAAATCGGTCAAATCATGCGGGGCTTGCGATCGAGTGTCACTGGAAAAGGGAGCCGGAGTGGAGGCGTCGCCTCGATAAATCAACAGATTTCGATAACTGACGCCCGGCACAAATTCAAACCGTGACGCCATCACATCGCCCGCGGCGGCGGCTTTGGCTAACAATTCGGCCTGGGCCGCACGCAGCAACTCCGCCCCTTCTTCGCTGGAAATGTGATCGGCGGTAAAGTCGACCATCGTTTGGTCTTCGATCGTGACCAAATTGCAGCGCACCGCCCAATCATGTTCGCCCAGCGTGATGCCTTGCGCGGCGGCTTCTAAGGGGGCACGCCCGGTGAAATAGACATCGGGGTCGTAGCCGAGCAAACAGAGGTTGGCGACCTCGCTGCCGGCGGGCAAATGCGCCGGCGTATTGTTAGCCAGCGCCAACGAGCCTTGCGATGCCAAGCGATCCAGTGCGGGCAAATGGGCGGCTTGCAGGGGAGTGCGGCCACCGAGCGCTTCGATGGGTTCGTCCGCACAGCCGTCAGGAATAATGATCACATATTTCATGGCGAATCCTCCGCCCACGCGGAATTACAATAAAAACAAACGAGAATGGGGCAGTTTCCATTAGTCCCCCTGGAAGCGAAAGGGGGTGTTTGCTGGATCATTCTGTTAAACTAGGCCGCTTGTAGACCGGGGGGTTCCTGCGAACACGCGGTTCCCGATTGCATATTCCTTCGCTGCGATTCCCCCCCCGTCGATATTCCCTCCTTCCCACCAAGGCTAGTCATGAAATCACAAATCTCTCGGCGCGACGCCCTTAAAACCACAACCGCTGCTGCCGCCGGGATGGCCTTTTATCACGGTGCCTTGCCGCGCCGCATCTCCGCGGCCGAAAGCCCTAATGAAAAATTGAACCTCGCCTGCATCGGCGTCGGCGGCCGGGGTACCGCCAATGTGAATGGCGTCAGCTCTCAGAATTTGGTCGCAATGGTCGATGTCGACGAGAGCCGAGCGGCGGGTTCGTTCAAAAAATACGCGTCGCCGGAGCGTTTTACCGACTATCGCAAAATGCTCGACAAGCTCGGCAAGGATCTCGATGGCGTCGTGATCAGCACGCCCGATCACACGCACTTTCATATCGCTTATGCGTCGATGCAGTTGGGACTGCACACCTATCTGGAAAAACCGCTGGCCCACGACGTTTGGGAAACCCGCACGCTGACCGACTATGCTCGCGAAAACAAGCTTGCGACTCAATTAGGAAATCAACGCCACGCGATGCCCAACATGCACCGCGTCGTCGAGCTGATTCAAAGCGGCGCGATTGGCAAGGTCAACGAGGTGCACTGCTGGATCGGCGGCAGCCGCGGCATGCCAGCGATTCCCGAGGACACTCCCCCCGTCCCTGCGGGGCTCGATTACGAACTTTGGGTAGGTCCCGCAGAAAAACGTCCCTACCACCCCTCCTTCTGTCCCTATGGATGGCGTTTCTGGTGGGACTACGGAACTGGCGAAACCGGCAACTGGGGCTGCCATATCCTGGACATCCCGTATTGGTCATTGGGGCTGCGATACCCGAGTCACATCGACGCCAGCGGTCCTGAGGTGGACGCCGAGCGAACGCCCAAATCGATGCACGTCACCTATCGCTTTGACCAAACGAATCAAAACAGTCCCTTGGATCTGCATTGGTACCACGGCACGCCCGAGGTGCTTGCCCAGCGTGGGATCTCTGGCAAAGGCCATAACACGCTGTTCATTGGCGATGACGGAATGTTGTTATCCGGATTTGACAAACACGAGTTGCTGCCTGAAGAGAAATTCGCCGATTTCAAACGGCCTGAGAAATCAGTGCCCGACTCGCCGGGTTTCTACAACGAGTGGATCGCCGCGTGCAAGGGCGGCGACGCAGCGACCTGCAACTTCGATTACTCCGGCCCGATGGCCGAGACGGTATTGCTTGGCAATGTTGCCTACCGTACGGGCGGATTCGATTGGAACGCCAAAACGCTGTCCGCCGGCAACAACACCAAGGCTCAATCACTGATCCAAACCGCCTACCGCAAAGGCTGGGAAATCGCCTAAGCCCATGGGGCTAGGCTTCCAACCAGCCACCAAGATCGAAATGCAAAACGCAACCGTCAACTCTGGGCCGCAAGGCACCGGGTACAACGCGGAGCAATCATCATCTGAACCCGACGCGTCAGCGAGGGACCGAATCAATATCCACTTTCCCTCGTTTACGCTTCGGTTGTGATTTCACTAAGCCGGACCCACTCTCCCACTCTCCCACTCTCCCACAATCATCATGAAACAAACCCTCACCTTCATTCTATTCCTGCTCCTCCCCACCCCGCTGCTCTCCGCAGCGGACCTCAGGCTCGCATCGGTGTTCTCAGATCACATGGTGCTGCAACGAGAACAAAGTGTCCCGGTATGGGGCGTCGCAGACGCTGGCGAATCGATCACCGTCAAGTTTGCAAACCAAACCCAAACCACCACGGCGGATAAGAACGGCAAGTGGATCATCGAACTGGATTCGATGAAGGCCAATGCTGAACCTCAATCGTTGATCGTCCAGTCCAATAAAGAACAACCCAATAAAGAACAACGCCGCGTTGAGCTAACCGACGTGTTGGTCGGCGAAGTTTGGTTGGCGTCGGGTCAATCGAACATGGAATGGGAAATGCAAAGGAAGCCGGATTCCAAAGCCGACATTCCTAACTCGACTCATCCCAACCTACGTCTGTTCGCCGTCCCGCTGACCACCGCACTGACGCCGCAAGACCATGTCGAAGCGAACTGGACGCGGAGCTCTCCTGAAACATCAGCCAGTTTTTCGGCGATTGGCTACTACTTTGGCTTGCGATTGCACGAGGAACTTGGCGTCCCCGTGGGCATGATCCAAAGTGCTTGGGGCGGAACACGGATCGAGCCATGGACCAGTGTGGAGGGGGTCGAAGCGGTGCCCACACTGAAGAGTGAAGCCGATCGCATTCGCTCGCAAACCCCCGGAACACCAGCGTACCGCAAATCCCAGGAAGCTCATTTACAACAAGTCCAGCAGTGGACCGAGTCGCTAAGCAGTGCGCTTGACCATAATCAAGCAGCCCCCCCGCTGCCAACCCAACCGGCAACGTTGACAAAATCCGCCGCCACCCCGACGACGCTCTACAACGCAATGATCCATCCGCTGGTACCGATGGCGATTCGTGGAGCGATTTGGTACCAGGGTGAAGCGAATCGCAAGGATGGATTGGGTTATGTCGATAAGAAAAAAGCGTTGCTCGCCTCATGGCGAAATGCGTTCAAACAGCCTGAGTTGCCATTCTACTTCGTGCAAATCGCACCCTATCAATATAGCGATGAGGATCCTGAGATGCTGGCCCGTTTTTGGGTTGCTCAGCGTGAATGCATGAAGATTCCCCACACCGGGATGTCGGTGATTACCGACATTGCCGAACTCAAAGACATCCACCCGCAACACAAAAAGGAAGTCGCGCGACGATTGTCGCTGTGGGCGTTGGCCGATACGTACGATCAAGTGGGCATCGACCCGAGCGGTCCCCTTTATGAAAACCACAAAGTCGACGGCGCGACGATCCGCGTGACATTCAACCATGCCGATTCGGGACTCGCGTCGCGTGGCCGCAAACCGTTGACCGATTTCGAGATTGCCGGCATCGACGGAAACTTTCACCCAGCGACCGCGACGATCGACGGCAATCAAATCGTCGTTCAATCGGCGAATGTGCCCGAACCCAAAGCGGTGCGGTTTGGTTGGAACAAACTGGCAATGCCCAATTTGATGGACAAAGACGGGTTGCCCGCATGCTCGTTTCACACGCATTGGCCCATCGACCCTTCACTCGGTGACAACGTTGCACTGGGATGCACTTGGGAATCGAGTGACCCGAACGTTTCGGGTTGGAACACGGGGTTGACCGATGGAGTTTGGGGCAACCGTAGCCCTGAATGTTTTGCCACAGGTAAAAGCGAAGAGTTCCCCAAGTCGGTCACCATCGACTTGAAAAAACCTCAACCGATCAATCTTGTTCGCTTTGGTGTTCCCGATGTGGGTTCAACCAAAACCGTGGCGATTTCGGTTAGTCACGATGGGAAGACGTTTCAGGAGGTGGGATCGCATTCGTTTGGACAAGGCAAAGCCGAGCGGGCGGTCGCGTCGTTTGACGACACCGAAGCGAAATACGTGCGTCTGACCTTCCAGGACCATCACGCTCCCTTGGCGGGCGGCTACAGCAACGCGTACGCTTTCACCAGCGAAGTCGAAGTCTACCAAGCGAAATAGACCGTTTTTTTCATCGCAGGGTTCTCGAACGTGAAGGGATGAAGTCAATGCTTTACTCGTTTCGTGTTTTCGTAGGGATCTGCGGTGTGATTGCCATTGCGATCGCGTCGAATTCGATCGCAATGGCGCAACCCACGCCCCGGGCGACCAACGAGCAGGTGAACATGTTTCATTTGCCCGACGGTTTTGAAATTCAATTGGTGCTGAGTGATCCCGACATCGGCCAGCCGATGAACTTGAATTTCGATGCGCGAGGGCGGCTGTGGTTGACGCATTCCATCGAATATCCCTATCCCGCAAAAAGCGAGGGAGTCGAACCGAACCGCGGGCAATTTTCCGGTGGTGGCGAAAACCCGCCACGCGATCGATTGACCGTCGTCGAAATCGGCCCCCGAGGCGCAGCCAAGCGGATCACTCACTTTGCCAGTGGGCTAAACATTCCGATCGGCAACGTTCCGCTCGGCGACGGCGACGAGGCTCTCGTCTACGCCATTCCTTCGATCTTTCACGTCATCGATCACGATCACGATGGACAAGCGGATGTGAAAACGACCCGGTACACGCGTTTTGGGAACATCGATGTCCATGGCAACGCAAGCTCCTTCACCCGAGGATTGGATGGCTGGGTTTATGGTTGTCACGGTTTTTCAAACCACAGTGAAATTACGGACACCAACGGGAATGTAGTGAGACTACATTCGGGGAATACGTACCGATTTCGCGAGGATGGATCGCACTTTGAACTGCTGACCCAGGGCCAAGTCAATCCGTTTGGAATGACGTTCGATCCCTGGGGGAACTTATTTAATTCCGACTGCCACTCCAAGCCGGTCTATCAACTGCTACGAGGTGCCACGTATCCGCAATTCGGTGGCACACCGCCGCCGATTGGATACGGCCCCACGATGATCGATCATCTACATGGATCGACGGGAATTTGCGGCCCCGCGTTTTACGCCGCAGAGCATTTCCCCGAGGAATACCGCAACAATCTATTTATCTGCAACCCCGTGACGGGACGGGTGCATCGCGACGCACTAAAGCCGTTTGGCTCTACCCTGCTGTGCCAGACGCAGCCCGACTTCATCACCAGCGATGATCCTTGGTTTCGTCCCGTCGATGCGATGGTGGGCCCCGACGGAGCATTGTACATCGCCGACTTTTGCAATTTGGTGATTGGACATTACGAAGCCCCGCTGGATCATCCCGATCGTGATCGCACGCATGGACGGGTTTGGCGAGTCGTTTATCAAGGCGACGCCAAGTCGCCAGTCGAATTGAGCCCAACGGATCTGACGCAATTGTCCCCCCACGAGCTTGTCGATCGATTGTCCGATCCGAACTTGCAAGTACGAACGCTAGCCACCCACTATTTGGTCGATAGCCCTAACGAAGAATCGCTCCGTCTGGTCCGCGATGCGGTTGCGTCGAGCGAAATGGCAACCGCGCGGGCTCATGGTTTGTGGGTGCTTGAGCGAACGGGATCTCTTGACGATGAATTACTTAAACGACTTGCCAACGATCCCGCCGCGATCGTACGAACCCACTTGTTAAAAATGCTGGCCGAGCGAAATAGCTGGACCACAACCGAATCGTCATTAGTGCTAAACGCATTGCACGACAGAGACGCATTTGTGCAACGTGCGGCCGTCGATGCATTGGGGCGACATCCCTCCAGCGATAACGTCCAACCGATACTAAAAACGTGGGCAACGACACCTAACGAAGACACCCATCTCATTCACACGCTGCGGCTCTCGCTGCGCGATCATCTGCTCAGCGAATCGGTCGTCACCGGGTTAACGCTGGAATCGATTGAGGGTGATCTTCGCGAGCGGTTGACGGAGGTATCGGCGGTGACCGACGGAACAGTCGCCGCCGATCTAAGCCTAAGCCTGCTAGAAACCACAACCGATTGGGAAACATCGGTTGATCGAATCGCGGTACAAATCGGCAACCACGGATCCGACGCCCAAATCGCAAGGATGATCTCGATCGTAACGCGGCGATTCGCGGACGATACCCACTCCCAATTCGAGATCCTTTCGAAAATAGCCAAAGGAATGCAGAACAAGGGTTCTGCAGTTGAGCAATCCGCATCGCTCCGCACTTGGATGTCCGAGCTTGCGCCGAAATTGCTTAGCCAACTTACGTCCCAACCCGCCCAGTGGGCCAATCACCAAGTTCCGGGGATCGCAGCGTCAGAATCTCCGTGGGGAATTCGCCAGCGAAATTCGGCGGACGGGAATTCGCAAGCTTTGTTTTGGGACAGCATCAGCGCAGGCGAAACCTTAACGGGAATCTTGCGAAGTCGGGCGTTTATCGTTCCAAGACAAATTCAATTTTGGATGGCTGGCCACAACGGTGCCCCCGGTTCGCCAGAGAGTCCAAAGAACTTGATCCGATTAGTCGATCTTGAATCGGGCCAGCCCCTTGCGGAACAAACGCCACCGCGCAGCGATGTTGCCGTGCGGTACACCTGGGATTTGTCACAACACGCCGGTCACACCGCGGTCATCGAAATTGTCGATGCGCATCAAGCCGATGCCTACGCTTGGATCGCGGTCGGCCGAATCAGCCCCGCGGTCGTGACCATCGCCGAGGACAACTCGAGTGACCGAATCATCGAACTCGTGGGCGAGTTTAAACTGAGCGAACATGGTCGCTTGATTGCATCGCTACTGGGCGATGTGAATCAGCCGCCTCAAATCCGCAAACGAGCGATGACCAGCTCGTTGCGTGTGAGCGACGCGGCATCGATCGTCCCGATCCTATTTGGGATTTTGACTGCGAACGACGAAGCGAACGAGCTTCATGTGGCCGCATCGGAAACGCTGGCGAATCTCGATAACGAAGCGGCACAGCACGCACTCGCTCGTGGTCTGGAAACGTCTCCGTATGAACTTCAGCGAGTGATCACGGCGGGGCTCACTCGAACGTCGTTCGGAATTGACTTGCTGTTAAGCCGCATTTCGCAGGGCAAGGGGTCACCTCGATTGCTGCTTGACGGTCGAATTTCCGAATTGATTCAGCGCAACGCAACGCCGGAGCAAAAGACACGAGTCGCCGAGATCACACGCGACTTACCACGTGAAGACGCCCAAACGACTCAGCGGCTCGCCGAATTGCGTGAACGAATGCGACACCATGCTTCGCCCCCCCGAGCCGCCGAGGGTGAAGTCGTATTCAAGCAACATTGTGCCACGTGTCACCAGATCGCAGGCCAGGGGGGCGTCGTGGGGCCGCAGCTTGATGGCGTCGGAAACCGAGGCATCGATCGCTTGCTCGAAGACGTGATCGATCCGAATCGGAACGTCGATGTGGCGTTCCGAATGACGCAAATCCTGACGCTCAATGGCAATATTCTCACCGGTTTACTGCGGCGTGAGGAGGGCGATCGGGTGGTGTTGGCGGACCAAACCGGCCAGGAATTCTCGCTGGCAATCGACGAGATTGAACAGCGTCAACATTCGACCGAGTCGCTGATGCCAGCGAATTTCTCGGAAACGATGACGATTCAGCAAATCCAGGATGTCATAGCCTACTTGCTGACTCAGCAACCTACGACGTTGCAAACGGGCGAATGAGGCGATATTTAGGGCAAAACGAGGCCTGCATTACCGCTGTCCGGTTGCCAATTGGTGCCGGGACAATAGGCTAGGCCTTGGCCTGGTTTTTGTATCGCGTGCTCGTTTGTTTTGGCCCGGCCCCTATCGGCTGTTCCCTATCACGGCCCGTTCCCATCACGGCCCGTCCCCTCATCCCATTTGATCCCCCCATGTCTGATTCGCTTGATCCGCTCGTCCGTTTGATGCAAACGCTGCAAGAACGCGCCAAAAATCGGCCCGCAGGCTCGTACACCACGAAACTGTTGGATGGGGGGGCTGAGAAAATTGGCAAAAAAATCCGCGAAGAAGCCGAGGAAATGATCGAAGCGGCCAGCGAAGAGGGAGACGCTGGACGCGAGCATTTTGTCTACGAAGCGGGCGATTTGATCTACCACGCGATGGTCTTACTGGCGTGGAAAGGGGTCGATTTGAGCGAAGTGGCCAACGAACTCGGACGGCGTGAAGGAACATCGGGGCTTGTCGAAAAAGCCAGCCGAGGCAAAAACAGTGGCTCAAAAGCCGAGTAAAACCAAACCTAGATTGCACAAGAAAGCAGATTCCATTGGAAACGGAAAATAACCTCCGAATCGGATTGCCCAGCAAGGGTCGGCTCAGCGAAATCGCAGGCGATTTGCTCGGCCAAGCCGGACTCCAGTTTCGTCGCCAATCTCGCGGACTCTTCGCACGCGTGAGTGGATTACCGATCGATTTGATCTTCCTGCGCACCGATGACATTCCGACGCTCTGCGCCGAAGGAGCCATCGACATGGGAATCACCGGCAGCGACTTGGTCGATGAAGCGGGTGGCGATGTCCAATTGCGGATGAAATTAGGAGTGGGACGCTGTCGACTTGCCGTCTGCGTTCCTGAAGACTCCCCCGTGACCTCCGCTGCCGATCTCGATGGCACGCGAATCGCCACCAGCTTTCCGGAAATCACCCAACGCTACTTGGCCGGTTTTGGTGCCAAGGCTCATCTGGTCTCGTTGACCGGCAGTGTGGAAGTGATGATCCAACTTGGCGTTGCCGATGCAATCGTCGACTTGGTTGAAACCGGCAGCACGCTGGCTGCAAATCGACTTCGTATCCTTGATGAAATTGGCTCCTACGAAACCGTCTTGATCCAAAACGACCAATGCCGCGACAAGCAAACCGCCGACCGCGTCGTGCGGCGACTCGAAGGAGTCGTGATCGCGCGAGACTACTCGCTGTTGGAATACAATATTCCTCGCCTGAAGTTGGCTGAAGCAGAAAAAATCACGCCTGGCTTTAAATCACCCACCATCAACGCGCTCGAAGACCAGGATTGGTGCAGCGTCCGAGTGATGGTTCAGCGAAAACAAATCATCGATTCCATGGAGCAGCTCGAGAAGCTCGGTGCATCGGCGATCTTTGAAACGACGTTGTCCAATTGCCGACTGTAGTCGGCGAAGCCCCATTCGCCACTTTACTGACTCCTCACTCCTGCTTCCCCTCGCTTCTCATGTCTGAATCCAACGAACTTCCCATCCAAATCGACGTCTCCTCGGTTTCAGAAATGCTTCAACGAGGCGACGATTTTTTGCTGCTCGACGTTCGTGAGGAAAACGAGTACGCGGTCGCAAAGATCACCGGCAGCACGCTGATACCAATGAGTGAAATTGGATCGCGCGTGCAAGAACTCGACGAACACAAAGACCGCTTGATTGTCGTCCATTGCCATCACGGTGGCCGTAGCCTGCAAGTGACCCAGGGATTACGCGGTCGCGGTTTTACAAAGGTACAAAACATGGACGGCGGCATTGACCTTTGGAGCCAGACCGTCGATCCGACCGTCGACCGTTACTAAACGCTCGTCCCGAGCGCCGCAATGTCATTCACTCGCGTGATTTGCTTGCAATTCCACTGCGAAATCACGGCCCACTCGCCCCGCCGCCTATTTCGCCTTGTTTGCCGAGACTGCCAAAGACAGTCTGAATTGCCCAATAAATGTCTCTTTACCGACCAGGGCATCGGGCGTTATCATCGCCAGCACTCGTCACGTTGATGTGGTCTTGCCCGCGATGAATTGAATCGTTATTCGGATTCAGTCAGGGAACGAAGACAGGGCCAATGGCGGTTGTTTTTTTGCACTTGTTCAAGGATTGAAGCAATGGGCGGAGTCCCCGTGCTACTGCTATTCGCGGCAATCGGCGTCACCTACGGCTGGCAACCCGATGGCGGTGGCGGCGTCGAATACATCATTCAAGTTCCCGCCGAACAAGTCGATCGTTTGCAGGAAACGGGCGAGATCAGCAGCGTGATTGACCCTCAGGTTCAGGGGCATGTCAGTCGCGTCGTGATCCGAGTGGGCAACCAACCTTTGCCTCGCGAAACGCCTCCCCACGTCGCTCAACTTCGTCACGAAGTCCCCGTTGCTCCAGGCGCTGCGGGCCGCGGCTCCCGCATGGCGGCAAACGACGGTTCTCGCTCGGGGATCGTTGAGACGCAATCTCGCGAACCGACTGCGTTTGACGCCAACGACCAAAATCCGATTCCCATTCCGCAGATGACCGAGCGTTCGCCGGCGCAGCCGATTCCGGGACTCAGCGCCCCTTCGACCAAGTTGGCCGGAAGCCCTACAGGAATTGGCGCGCAGGCCGAGTCGATGATGAAGCCCGACGCGAGCAATTCCGCGGCGGGGCCTGGGTTCAATTTCCCCAATTCCGCGTTGCCGCAATCACTTCAACCGCAATCACTTCAAGAGGCTGCTGAAAATGCGGCAGCCAGCGCACGCGACGGCCTCACGACCGCCGTCCAAGCGTTGGGCAACCAAACCAGAAACGAAATCGATACTGCGATCAATCGCGCTGGCCAAGGTGTCCAAGAGTCCGCTTCGGGGTTGGCCGATCGCGCTAACGACGCATTGCGCAACGGCTTTAACGTCGGAGGTGCCAGCGCTGCGGCCGCCGGCAACGGCCAGCCGAATGCCGCAGCCACGACCGCCAATCCACGTTCCGGCAATTTTGACGTCCCCTCATTCACCGGCTCCAGCGCCGCGGGAACGACGAACCGCAATGTGGCAGCAGCCCCCTCCACCGATCCGATGGCAGGAGGCCGTGACAAAGATTGGCGTGATTTGAACGATCCCAACCTGCGTCCCCAAGGCATCTCGTCCCCAATGCCAACCACCGATCCAATTAGCAGCTCTGCGGCCAATTCGCGATCCGCCGTCGACCCTCGCAGCCCTGCGGCGCAAGCCACCCAACCACGCATGGTAACCAACCCCGCGACCGGCACGAGCTCTAACATGGGGCTGGGAACCTCCTCGACGTTCGGCAGACCCCCCGAAGCCTTGAACCCGTCGCGCCCCAATAGCAACGACACCGCCAGCAATGATCTGCAAGCGTACCAGCAGCGGCAGCAATACGAAAAAGAACAATTCGAACGCGCCCAATACCAGCGTGACCAAGCTGCACGCGCTCAATCAAATTTGCCTCCTTCGGCTCCCGCCTCCAGCCCGTTCGCTCAAGGAACCGCCAGTCCCTACAACGCAGCGGAGCAAAACAACCGGCCGTTGGACCGTAATCCAAACGACCGCAATTTGACGCAGGCCTCTAATTTTGACGCAGCCGCAACGTCGGCGATCGCAAATGGAGACCCCCGAGTTTCGCCCAACGATGCCGGAATGCCGCCGGGCGCTTGGAGCGTCGACGCCTACGGTCGCTACATCGACCGTGAAGGGCGATTGCTTGATCGCTTCGGCCGTCTTCTTCCCAATCAAAACGCCCCCGTCGCCCCTAACCCTCGGCTCGCAGAACAGACTCCGGCAACCGCGACACCTTCGCCACGCGAACCCATGAATTACGGAACGAATCCCAATGGTTCCAATGGATCGCAAGGAAACCCAGGCAATTTTGCTGGGATGCCGAACGCCCCCGTTTTAGCGTCGCAAAACGGCATGAATCCTGACAACACTCGCTCGCCATCCGACCAGGATCGTCGCTATGACGCCCGTGACGCCGCATTGGCCGCTGAGCGTGAGGCCTACCTGAAATCACAGAGCACCCCCAAGTCGTTTGCGGCACAGTCTCTGTTCAACATGCTGTTTCTGATTTCCATGGCCGGCAATCTTTACCTGGTCGTCTGGCTCAAAAACCTGCGTCACCAATTCCATGAATTGGTCGCAGCAAAACGGATGAGCCAAAACACAGGCGCGCCGGTCGTTTAATCCCATCGCGATCCTCCCGCCCAACGCTACGAAGCTTTTCTGGGTAACGAGCTTCGCCCGAGGGTGGTGATTCGCACTGGACGCCAAACCGTCCACGCTCTGGCGAGCGTAGCTACGCAAGTGAAACTTCGGCTCATGAGACTCGCCAGCCTTCCGCAGCTGAAATTCTCGCGTCATTTTCGAGTTTGATCTTTCGCTCGCCTCGTTAGATTTGCTAACGATACGTACTAGGCCATAGGATTGGCTAGATTTCTCGCGAAGGATTGCGACCCATGAAACCGTTTGGCGTACGACTTGCCGCTGGTGCTGTTACGATTTTGCTCGGTGCACTCGCCGCAGCCCAAGCCCAAAAAGACCGCAGTGACCGACACGAATCGGACTGGACCTTGTCGGCATCGAGCATGCCCAGCCAGCTTCCTGCGCCTCTGGTGGGAATCGAGGCCGACGCGAATCAAGAATACGCTGACAACAGCGGGGCGGCAGGCCCCAGCAGTTTGTTGGCGCGCATGCCCAGCGGTTCCCTAAGCAACGCCGAACCGATCCATTCGTCTCAAGCCAACGCGAGTGGTGGCGTCGCACAGGTACAGTACACCGAACCGGCCGCAGCCGCTCCCGAATCGATGCCACTCCCCGCCTCACTCGGTGCCGCTCCGGTTGACACTCCCTCCTTTGATGCTGCTGGTATCCAAGGCGACGGCTTCGCTGGCGCTGACCCGCAAACCAATCCTGAGCCTGGAGCCGGAACGGAGGCTCCCCAACGTGACGCTCCAAGCTTCGATCCCGGCGGCTTCACCCCTCCCGGATTTGATCCCAACGTCGCTGCATCTCCAGCGGCAGCCCCCACCCAAATGCAAACGCCTGAGAATGCGGGCATCGGCTTGCCCTCCGGCCCTGCGTTCTCCGCCGCCGCTCCCATGGAATCGCCCGATTCAGGTAACGTCGCAGCGGACGCCGCGAACAATGACACCCGAAACAATGACACCCTGAACAATGGTTCCGTCGCCACGATGGGATTGCCCACCGCTGCGATGCCTCCGTCGACTGCGGGCCCACAAACCTTTGCGGCTCCGACCGACGCTGCTGGCGGGCCCAGCAGTTTTTCCGGCGAACCCAGCAATTTTTCTGGCGAGCCCAGCAACATGCTTCGCGGCAGTGGCGCCGACGTGGCGGCCAACCACGACGCCCCCGTCGCCGATAACGCTGCCCAGAATGATTTCGCACAACCCAACTTCGCGGCCCAATCGCCCGCTCCGCAAGCGACCGCGAACATGGAGCAACCGCCTGCGTATGGCCAAAACGAATACGGCCCCGCTACCGCGATGCCTGCGGCCGACATGAACGCGATGCCAACGACGGCGTCCTCTCCTGCTGCCAATAGTCCAGCCACGAATTACCCAGCCACAAATTATCCAGCCGAGTCGCCACAGACCTACGGTGGCAACGATTCGTTTGCAGGCAACCCTGTCGCAAACGAGCGGATCGCTTCGCGAACCTCGCAACCGGGAATGATGGGCACCGACCAACGCGTGCCCAAGGCGGCTCCCCAACAATTTGACGACCCCATCGCGGCACAGCCCGTACGTGTCAATCCAAACACGACGCTCGCTTCGCCAGGCGACCGCCATCTCGAAGGCGTCCAATCGCCCAGCATCGTGATCCAAAAACGCGCTCCGAGTGAAGTCAAAGTTGGCAAACCAGCTTCGTTTGTCATCCATGTCCAAAACGTTGGTTCGGTGGAAGCATTGGACGTTCAAATTCACGACCGAGTTCCTCAGGGAATGCGATTGGTGGACGCTTCGCCGCTGCCGGAACAACAAGGCGAAATCTTAGTTTGGAATCTCGGCCCCATGCCCGCCGGTGATGAACGCACCGTGACGATGCAATTGGTTCCCGAGCAAGAAGGCGAACTAGGCAGTGTCGCTCGCGTCACATTCGAGGCCGCCGCTTCGGTGCGTACGATCAGCACGCGCCCAGAACTGCGTGTCGTCCAACGTGCTCCCGAGCAGGTCTTGATCGGACAACAACTTGAAATCGAAGTCGAAGTCTCCAACCCTGGGACCGGATCCGCCACCGGCGTGGTCGTTCAAGAAGATGTTCCCGATGGACTCGAACACCCCAAGGGTAAACAACTCGACAACTTGCTAGGTGATTTGGCTCCGGGCGAAACTCGCCAACAAGTGCTCCGCATGCGAGCGGTTGCTCCGGGCAAGATTCAAAACACCATTCGCCTTGTTGCCGATGATGGATTAACCACCGAACACACCGTCAACGTTGAAATCGTCGCACCCGAGCTACAAATCGCACTCGCCGGTCCAGCGCGTCGTTTCCTCGAACGTCCTGCGACCTTCCAGCTTGAGATCGTCAACGGCGGAACCGCCGACGCCACCAATGTCGAGATCAAAGCTCAATTGGATCGTGGGTTCACCTTCGTGAGCACCGACTTCGAAGGCCAGTACGACCCCACGCAACACACCGTGTCTTGGTACCTCGAAAGTCTTCCCAAGGGTGGACGTGGTCAAGTTCCCTTGACGCTGCTTCCCGTCGAAGAAGGAAATCGCAAGATCAGTTTAGATGCCCGCGCCGATCTAGGCGTGATCGCAAAAAGCGAAAGTGCGGTCGCCGTGGACTCGCTCGCCGAGTTGACCTTCCAAATCAGCGATTCAGCGGACCCCATCGAAGTGGGCAGCGAATCAATCTACGAAATCCGCGTGAAAAACAGTGGTTCCCGCGATGACAGCAACGTTCGTGTCCAGCTGCAATTGCCGGCTGGAATCGAGCGCATCGCTTCCGATGGCGATGCCCAGGAAGACGGTCGCGGGGGTTTGTTCTTTGCTCCTAAACCCGTGCTCGCATCGAACGGCGAATTGGTTTATCGCGTTCGAGTCCGCGGCGTCGCCGAAGGCACTCACATCGTCAAGGCGATCGTGACCAGCGATCAATCGGCGGTCCCCGTCACCAAAGAAGAAAGCACAATGGTCTACGCAGACCGCTAATTCACCTGGCCCTGCGAACACCGGCAACCCAATCACAGCCCCCGTAACCCGGGGGCTGTTTTCGTTTTCCACCGGCATCACGTCGCCAACGAAGCGGGACAGCGGTGCGGGACGGCAGTGCGGGACGGCACAGCGGAGCGGGGCGGGACAGCGGAGCAAGTTGCTCAACGCGTTTTGCCCCGTCGTAGCATTCCGCAGCATTTCACGTCCTCGCGGAAACACAAAAAGGAAAACACCCTCTTACTTAGAGAGCGTTGTAAGGAACGATCGCGGAGGGCCGACTATTCAAGCCGATCCATGATCGGGTCTAAAACATCCTTTTTGATTGTCGCTAGCCAGTTTGGTGAATCGGCCGGAATTTGCTTTTCGGACTCTGGCATCTGCTTGCCATCACTGAACCGATGCTGAGTCGCCAGCACTCCAATGTTCCTCTGACGTCGATCCAACCACATCAGCGTGCCGCTCGATCCGGAGTGAGAGATCTCGTCGGCGAGCCCGTCGCTGCCTGCGGATCGAAGCGCAAAACCGAGTCCATAAAACGCGCCCGGTTGATCCCCTCGATACATCGCTTCGATCGCATCGCGAGGAATGAATTGCTTGCCATCATGGACACCGTGATTCTGATGCAACCGCAAAAACTTGCTCAAATCATCCAGTGTCGAAACAATACCGCCGCCAACGGAAACGTATTTCCCAGGAGGAATGGGAGTTTGATTCAACCTGCGTCGAAACTTTCCGTCGGACCGCCATCGCCAATAGAAATGAGCCATTTGTTCGACGGTCTGTTCGTCGGGATAGTAAGTCGAATGTGCCATTCCAAGTGGCTCGAACAACTCCGTTTGAATCGCGGTTTCCAGTAGGGTGCCAGTCGATAACTCGATGATCCGTCCCGCGATATCATATCCAATCCCGCTGTAAGCAAATTTTTTGCCGGGATTCATCCGCATCGGCATCTTGACTTCCTGAGCAACCACATCCGCTAACGTCAACCCATGACGTTGGAGCCTAACCCAGGGACGACCGCCCTCGTCATAATCGGAACGAAACCCAGCGGTATGGTTGAGACACTGACGCAGACTGGGCACGTTCGTTGGAGCCGCGTCCGACTCTAGCAACAACTCACTCATCTCGGGCAAATACGAATCGACCGGGCGATCTAGGTCCAATCGCCCCTGGGCGGCAAGCTTGACGACCAGCGTCGCAATGATGGGCTTGGAAATGGAGGCGACACGAAACGGGGTTTCCGCCGTAAAGACCTTAGCATCTTTAATATGCCGAAACCCGAAGCCTTCTTTAAACAGAGTTTCGCCGTCGTGCATTAGTAACAGAGCGCCACCAGGCACTTCACCACGCAACACGCTGTCGTCTAAATGTTTACGTAGCATGTCGCGATCTTGAGAGCGAAGGACGCCGGGCTGGGTTTTCGGGGCCGCAACATCGTCGGCTAGCAACGGGATCGATGTCACCGATAAAGCACACAGCACGACAGCAAAGTAACTCGCCACCTTCATACCACACCCGACTTCGTAACATTGCAAACGAATTGGAAACCCCCAGCGTAATCCGCTCCTAACGCAGATCCAAGTACGCTCTGTCCCTATCCTTCCCATTTGCCGTCACCTCAACACGCAAGTCGTCGGCACGCAGAAATCTCATGCAAAACCCTTGATAACGAAGCGAAATGGAGGCATGTAGGGCAGGGGGCTCGTAAGTCCCAACGACCTAAAAAACCAGCAACAATGGCAAACATGAACCGAATCGTTTCCGAACGAAGAGGCGACATCCTCCACAAATCCTCATGTCTACCGGATCCACTGCGAATGTGACTCGGCCTTCAGCAGAGGCACACCAAGGCAACGTGCCAACTCAGATTCATCCTCACGACTAACGAGCGATGGGATCGCCTATCAGCACCGCTCGTCAGTGGAACGGCCATGCTTGAATGGCGTGCCATCCTCCGCTGCACTCGATTTCATTTTGGCGTGCCCCTAAGTGAGAACTCGACACCTTGCGGCTGTCACCCTATTCGGCTTCGGTCGCTCGGTCGTGCATACAGGATAGCCAATGTCCCACTCGCGTCGGGTAACGCAAGGTTCATTGCCCTTACAACAAGCAACGGAAAGATCCGACGATTGCGGGCAGCCAGCCGGTCATCAGGATCGTGGTTGGACTTCGCTCGAGTGTGATTGATGAACTTTGCGAAGGCACGGTTAAGTAAACGCGTATTTTCTGCGGCACGGGGTTGGCATTGTTGTCGATTCGCAATCGACCGTGCTACAACCGACGCCCTACCAGCATCCCGACTGCAAATCCCTCGCATTGATTTCCATGCTCATGAATCCTACCGCAAATTTCTCTGCGTCACGAAGACGTTTTCTTTCGACGGCTGCAACTTCGAGTATCGGCCTTTTTCAACATGCGTCCGTTTGGAGTAGCGACACGCTATCACGCGACCATCAACCCTATGCTGAAGTCACCTGGGATCATTGTCGCCATGTCGGCTCGGTTTCGCACGCTCATTGCCGTTCGCAAAAATCGCTCGACTTGCTCTGTCGACGAGGCCTCACACACTTGGCAATTTCAAACTATTACCCCTCGGCACCTTGCACACCAACCGAACGAATTGGCCAGTTTAAAGTGGGGCAAGACTTCGGCACGGTTGCGAATGAAGGCTACGTTCGGCGCGAGTTTGCCTGGAACGACATCATCCGCGATCCCGAGAACGGTTGGTTCGATAAACTTTCCCAAAAACGACAAGACAGCATGCCGTTTGAAGTCGGGGGTCCGTGCTTTACTCAGATCCCCAGCGATGTGATTTTATGCCCCAATGCAGAACACCATTCGATGACCGACAGCAACGGTCATTTCAACGCCGTCGGATCACAATTCGCTAGCGGCACGTTCGACGTTCGCGGTTACTACTTCTTGAATCGGCATGGCTACGCCATGGGAACAGGACTGCCGTGGCGTGAAGCCTTCGAGCGAATGATCGATGCGTTACAGTTCCAAACCGGTGGCGGTATCACCATCAATCATCCGACGTGGAGCGGCATGTCGGCTGTGAAGATAGCTGAATTCCTGGACTTCGACCCCCGAGTTTTGGGAATCGAAATCTGGAACCACACGGCGGATTTCCTCAATGGAAAAGGATGGTCGCTGGCCGAATGGGACGCCGTCTTGGCCACAGGACGACGATGCTATGGATTTGCCGTTTCCGATCACGCAGCCAACTCCGACCCTGCCTTTCAAGGCCGCAATGTGTTGTTGATTGACGATGCGACACCGCCCAACGAGATGCCCGCAGCATGTTTACGAGCGTATCGCAACGGTAACTTTTACAGTTCACTCGACGGCACCTTGCAACTGAAACAATTTCAATTCACCGGCAGCAAGTTAACCGTGGAGCTCTCAGCCCCCAGCAAGCTGCGCGTCATCTCGGCCAATGGAGTGATTCACGAACAAACCGGCAACTCGCTTTCGTGGACGCTACCCGAGGGCAAAGCACTCTCCGCCCAACATGTCTTTCTACGCGTCGAGGCCGACGCGATCGACGGCGAAGATCGCATGTTCACCCAAGCCATCCAGCTGACGTAGCCCCAAGTCGCAGCGCGGCCGATCGCAGCGAAAAGAGCTGACGTTCTCTGAAGCTGCTTACGCACTCTTCAGCGTTTTGGCCTGCCCTGGGCGGCCATTGACTTTGCAAGCGATAACGTGAACCGCTCGCAGGTCACAAACCACTCCCATTCCCATTAAAAAACCTTCACCCTTTTTGAGAGAAACCATGAAACGACGTTCACCGAAATCTGCGTTTACCCTTGTCGAGCTGCTAGTGGTGATTGCCATTATCGGCGTCTTGGTGGGGCTGCTTTTACCAGCGGTCCAGGCGGCTCGCGAAGCGGCTCGACGGATGCAGTGCAGCAACAACTTGAAGCAACTGGGTCTGGCAATGCACAACTATCACGATACGTTTCAATCGCTGCCGCCAGGCTGGATCGATAACGCGTCGAACCAAAATCGCTTGGGCTGGGGAGCTCACATCTTGCCGTTCTTCGAACAGTCCGCCATTTTCGATGGCATGAAAAGTGCCGGTGCTTTCGCTGTGCCCTGGTACACGATTCCCGAGATGACCACGGGGACGTCCAATGTACCGCAACCCTACGGCAAAACCGTTCTGCCCGCCTTCATCTGTCCCTCGGATCCATCGGACGGCATCAACGAGAACGTTCACGGCTACGCCAAGTCGAATTACACCGGTATCGGAGGCCGTCACTACATTGCGTCCGGCGGTGCCAATGGCACCTTCTACGACAACTCCTTCGTGAAATTTCGCGATATGACCGATGGCTTGAGCAATATCGTGATGCTCGGGGAACGGAGCACCATCAACGAACCGTCCCGCGGGTTCGTCAAGAAGGGGACGATTTGGATCGGCGGCACTACCGCAAGCGAATACCATCACAACAATGCGATCGTCAATGCGTCGGCGTATTACTCGATCAACGGCACCGCGGGCAATTGGAATTTGACCAGCGCCCATCCTGGCGGCGCCCAATTCTTGCTGGGCGATGGCTCGGTGCGGTTGATCAGCGAAAACATCGAACTGCAAACATATGGATTCTTGGGCGCCATCTCTGACGGTAACGTCTTGGGCGAGTTTTAGTCCGCCATTCTCATTCCACTTTCACGATGCGGTCGTCCACCTCGACGCGGGGATCGACCACTGCATCACTACACCACAACCTCAATAGGATATATGCAATGCGATTGATCTGCTTATGCTTACTAACGCTCGCAATTGGATGCAACACACAAGAAGGAGTCCAATTACCCTCGCCGGTCACGAAAGGGAACCTTGTCTCTACACTGGAGCAAGTTGCGAACACCGGCCAGTACGAAGACGACGTATTAACGGCACTAACGATGGGCCTAGAGGAAGCCGGCATGATGGATGAAGCCGCTCACATCCAACAGTGGCCTGCGATTGACAACCAGGCCAAAGTCAAGCAACTCGCCAAGCAAGTTGCGTCACGCGTCACCAAACGCTTGGCGTCCAGCAACCACTAGATTGGCATCGACACGCGGCGGGGCTGGCATCGTTTAAGCCAGCCACCGCCTTTGGCGAAATCGAAACCTGGCGTTGTCTCACCCGCGTGCGATTGTGTAAGCCGAACTAGATTTAAAATGGGGTTAAACGTATCGCACGTCATGCGTGACATTCGTGATTTGCGACTTGCCTGGGACGATGACCGTCGTCACCTCGCCCCAGACGAAGCATCCAAACTCCCATCGAAGCTCTACTCTTCCCACAGAGAGTTGATCGCGGCAACGGTTTGATCGACCAGCGCCTGACCGCCCTTAGGGCCGACTGGACAACTCGCCGCAATCGCGCTGTAGCTGCCTCCTTCGACCGCTCGGACCGTCGGCAGGTAGGTCCCCGAATCGTTGCCGGTCAATTGGATCACGAACGTCTGTTCGGCCTTGCTGCGCGCCTTGATCTGGATGCCGTAATCGGTGAACAGCTCAAAAGGGTTGGTGCAGATAGCGATGTCGCCCAGTCGGATGACGTGAAATTCTCGCTCGTACACGTCGCCTTCCTGCTGCTGTTCATAGCGGTCGGTAACTTTCTTTTGCCACTTTACCCTGCGATAATTGGCGGGGTCCTTCGAGAGTCGATCAATCTCCGCTTGGGCTGCCGCGTTCTGCTCCTCCGTGACCATCCAAACAGGAAGTTTGAACGTTTTTACCAGGTGCGTTAGTTTGACGTCGGTGCGAATGTCGCCTTGAGCCACGTCGTTGGCGTCGCCCACAGCCACGTCGATTCGTCTGGCGATTTCTTCGAGTCGCGTGAGACCGCGGAGCTTGAGCATTCTGGCTTCTGCTGCCCGGTTGAGCATCAGGTGCGGCGATTGGTCGCCAGCCGCCCCGCACCAACCCAGCACGTCAAGTTCTTGTCCGTAACGCTTCCGCAGCAAATTCCGAGTCTCGTGCCAGAAGTCGGCGTTGACGGCCTTTCGGCCTTCCACCTCCTGCGCAGGACAGGCCACATCGACGGCCATCGCAATCGGTTTCTTCTCCGCATCCCAAAAACTGAGGACGTCAATGTCGTGGTCCTCGTAGCCCTCGATGCCGCGGAACTCGGGCTTGTTGGTGCGGCCATACATCGCAGCCGAACCGTCGGCGTAGACCGCTCGGCGGTTGCGGGCCACCACTGCGTGCCCGAGCGCCCAGCTGACGCCGGCGGGCTTGCGTTCGGTCCAGGCCTCGACAACCGCGTCGCTGACCCGCTCCACCAAAAACTCAACATACTCGGCCGGTTGAATCTCGCCCTCGTCCGGTAGCACGTATTTGCCTTCGACCATCACCGGTGCTGTGTGAGTGTGGGTCGCGTTGACAAACAATTTTTGCACATCGATTTCAGGCAACTTTTTGGCAACCCCATTCCTGATTCGCGTTTGGACGTCCTCGCGGATGACCACCAAGTCGCAGGAGACCATGATGGCCAAATCCAGCGACGTGTCGCCATCGCGTGACTCTAGCACGAGCACATTCGCCGTGACGGGGCTCTCCACTTTCGTTGCGATCCGCGTATGAAACTGACCGGAGAGAGCGACGGGTTCATCGGGCGTGATGCTGGTGACGGCGGAACCGACCATCAAATCGGCCGCCTTGAGTCCGGGCGTGTGGCAACACAAAAAAGCGGCTAGACAGACCGCCACACCGGAGAATCGCCCGTGAAGGGTACGGCGGTGGAAGGGCGGATGATTCTTGATCATGATGCGTTCCTTAATGAATACAGGCAGGGTGGTGAAATTAATCAGGCGGGACGGTGAGCTGAGCGCACCGCGTCCGTGGCGGAGGGCAGCCAAGGCGAAGGGGAACCGACTCGGAATTCTGCAGCACCCCTCGTTAACTTGCCGCGGCAGGTAACAAGTGTAATCGATCGATCGACAGCGTGTGGCCACCTTACCGCCGTAATTGACTCACTCGTAAGGGGCAGGTAACATCGCCGCGTACCTCGCCCTCCCTTTATCCCTCCCGCCCACCTTGCCGCGCACGCGCTCCTCCCGGAAGCAATTCTCTGATGACGATCTCTGAGGAAACGGTAAATCGATTGCTCGAAACGGCCATTGCCGTTCAACAGGTACCCGCGCCCACGTTCGATGAACTTGAGCGGGCTCGGTTTGTCCAAGACGCGTTTTCCCAAGCCGGACTCGCCGACGTCACCATGGACGACATGCACAATGTCTACGGTCGGATTCCCGGCGGCGGCGGGAATCCCAGCGGCGGCGAGATTCCCAGCGGCGGCGAGATTCCCAGCGGCGGCGAGATTCCCAGCGACGAAAAATGCCTTCTGATCACCGCGCATCTCGACACGGTCTTCCCCGCCGGGACCGATCTCTCGGTGCGGCGCACCCTGGGCCGGATTTCCGGCCCCGGCATCGGCGATAACTCGTTGGCGGTCGCCGCGCTGATCGAGCTGCCCCGCGTGCTGCGCGAAGCCGGCATCACCCTCGCTCGCGATTGCTGGTTGGTCGCCAACGTCTGCGAAGAGGGGCAAGGCGATCTTCGCGGAGCCCGCGAAGTGATGCGCCGCTTCGGTCCTTCTCCCGCCGCCTGGATCGCCTTGGAGGGCGGGTTCCTCGGCCGCGTCTGCTTCCGCGGCGTCGGCTCGCTTCGCTACCGCATTTCGGTCCGCACCGGCGGCGGACACAGCTGGTTCGACTTCGGACAACCGAGCGCCATCCACGTGCTCGTCGATCTCGCCAAACAACTCACCGAGTTGCGCGTGCCCCGCCAACCGAAGACCACCTTCAACGTCGGCGTGATTCAGGGAGGCGCTTCGATTAACACGATCGCCGAGTCGGCCCACTTGGAATTGGATCTTCGCTCGGACGATCCCGACGCCCTCGCCGAACTGGTCGCCCAGGTTGAGCGTATTCGCGGCGCGTTCGCCCCCGACGGCGCCGACGTCAATTGGGAAGTCATCGGCCGACGGCCCGCGGGCAGCTTACCGGCGGAGCATCCTCTGGTCGCCTGCGCCCTCGACGCCCTGAGCGAAGCGGGATTCGATGCCGACGAAATCGACACCAGCCCCGCCTCGACAGACGCTAACATCCCGTTGTCCTCGGGATGTCCAGCCGTTTGCGTCGGATTGGCGCGCGGCTTCCATCTCCACCGCCTCGACGAATACATCGAGACCGATGGGCTGGGAACCGGGATGACCCAGTTACTCTTGCTCTTGCAGAAACTCTAGAACCCGGGATGAGAGACAACGTGACAGACCAACCCACGGTTGTGGAATCGCTCTTCAGCGGCGATCCGCTTGCGACTTCACTTTGCCTGATCGCAATCTTTCTGGCCTGTCCAGCGGTGTTGATGCAGGTGATCCCCCGCATCCCCGTGATCCGCAAGGTCACCTTCGTCCCCTTTCTCTTCCTGGTGCCGATGATCCTCTCCAGCCTGGGGATCATCCCGGACAGCTACCCGCTGTACAAACCTTTGCAGTCCACCGCGCTGTACATGGCCATTTTCTTCATGGTGTTGGCGATCGATCTCGGACAGATCCTGCGATCCCTTGCCACCCGGATTTTGTTGCTGTTTGTGATCGGCTGTCTGGGCACTGCGACCGGCGCGATTCTGGCCCACGCGATCTGCGCTCCGTTGATCGGGACCGAGTCGTCCGCGATGGTCGCCGGCTGCACGACGGCGGCCTATTCGGGAGGCTCGATGAACTGGGCCGCCGTGAGTGAGGCGATCGACGTTCCCGGCTCGCTCAGCGCCACCGCCTTTCCCGCCATGGTGATCATGTACACGCTATACCTAGGCGCACTACTCGCCCTGGATAACTCGCCGCTGCGTCCGCTGCTCGAACGCTGGATCGGCGTGGAGGACCGCAACGACGCGCCCGCGATGGCTGCCGCAGACGAAGTTCAATCGTCCGCGGCCCCAAAACTGGAAGACTATATCAACGGTTTCCTCGCCTTTACGATCGTCTACCTAGCCTCAATCGTGCTCGAGCAATGGGTTCGCGGCTTGGTCTTCATCCCCATGGTGATCTTCCTGACGACGTTCGCCATCCTGCTGGGAGCGGTGGCGCCGAAGGTGCGATTTGCGGGCGTCAGACGGCTCGGCAACTTGTCCACGTTCGGCGAAGCGTCGCTCTATTTCCTACTGGGGATCATCGGGGCCCAGGCTTCGCTGAGCGGCAGCCTGCTAAACGCGCCAGCCCTATTGCTGATGCCCACCGTGGTCATTGCCGTGCACGTGTTCGTGCTGTTGTTGTCCGCGCGGCTCTTGAAGGTCGACCTAGCGACGTGCACCATCGTCTCGATTGCGGCAATTGGTGGAGCGGCGAGTGCTCCGGCCGCCGCCGGCGCACTCCGCGCCCCCGAATTGATCCCGCTTGGAGTTCTGCTGGGATCGCTAGGCTATGCCATCGGCACCTACCTCGGCGTTTACCTCGGCCTGTTTTTGCTCGGTTAGGATCGCTCGGAGCTGCTCAAAAACAACGCCTTTGAACAGCCCAGGATCGCTCCTCGACGCTCACCACTCGTACGTTTCCACGCTGTACTTTTCAAGCTTGTCTCGATTCACCCGGATTCCCAACCCCGGTCCGTCCGGCACCTTGACCTCACAGCCATCGCGAACCTCGAACCAGTCGTCCACAATGTCATCGGTCAGATAGGCCAATCCGGCACCGACATCTGATGGGTACGTGGCGCCGGGTAGCGACGCCGCCGCAAGCCGCCCCGCTTCGGCAATCCCACTGCCCAACCGCGACCCGATCCACACCGGCGTCCCGGCCTTGCGACAGAGATCGTGAACCCGTTTCGAATCGACCAATCCTCCGACCCGCCCGACCTTGATATTGACAATATCGGCCGCCTTCATCTCCAGTGCACAGCGGGTCAGGTGCGGAGTTTGAATGCTCTCGTCGAGGCAGATCGGCGTTTTCATCCTGCGGCAGAGTTCGCGGTGGAACCATAGATCGTCGTGATCCAACGGCTGCTCGATCATCATCAGCCCGAAGCGATCCCAGCTCGCCAGATGCTCGATATCATGCGGCTGGTACGCCGAGTTGGCATCGACCATCATCTCCACGTCGGGATAGGCAGCTCGGGCAGCCTCGATGTATTCCACGTCCTGTCCCGGACAAACCTTGATCTTGATGCGGCGATATCCCTTGGCAAGTTCTTGAGCGATCGTCTCGACCAAACTCTCGGGCGTTCCCTTGATCCCGATACTCGGCCCAACCTGGACCCACGGCTGTGACTCGCTAGGATCGTCCGCCAGCAGGTGCGCCACCGAGCTTCCCCGACTCTGTCCCAAAACATCCCACAGCACCGACTCAAACGCCGCCTTGGCAAAGGAGTGGCCGCGGATCCCTTCCATCGCTTCGACCCATTCCTCCGGATCGCTCCACGCGCGGGATCGCATCAGTGGGGCCAACACGGTGCGGCCGATCGAAAGGGCCGTTTCCGAAGTCTCGGTGGTGTAGAAGGGCACGCCGTCAACGGCCGCCTCTCCCCATCCGACCCACGGGCCGCATTGGGCTTCGAGCACCACGAAGTCCTTCATGGTCACTTCGCCCACGCTGATCCGAAACGGCGACTTCAGCGGAATTTGCACCCGCCGTGCCACCAAACGATCAAACTTAAAACCCTTTGACATACACACAGTCCCATTTCGTTCTTTGGTGTTACCGTTCCGCCCTGAACCTTACACAACCACAGGCAAGTTCTTCGCATGCGTGTCTCGCATGCGTCGCGACGATTTTCGATTTTGCCACCAATCATGGCGGATATGCGAGGGCGAAGCAAGATACGAGGAAGCCCTGACGCCAACACCGACCTTTCGTCATCCTTGCCTTTGGGTTTAGCCGGTGTCGCATCCATGCGTTCAGGAACGCCGCGAAGTGTTTCGAAGTGGGTGCGTATCCGAGAGCCATCGACCGCAGTGAGTGGATGACCGACGACATCGAATCGAGACGGATCCGCCGATGGAACTTCGGTGGCCAATGTTGCAGCGATCTTTTTAAGCGGTTCACGGTCAACGATGCTCACCGATTCGAACTGGGATCCGAGCGATGGCCGCCCCACACCGAACTTTTTCGGAACCTCTTTGAGAGTGCTGGCTTGTTGGAGACCTTCTGCCTAGATCATCGCTGACGCAGACCGCCTGGCAAAGTCGGGTGGAAATCGTCGCGTAAATTTCGTGCCCAACCGTATTGGGTCCGACTTCTTTGATTTCTTCATTCCGTATTCACGACTTCGTCTGCTCTTGATACGTGCGACCAAGAGCAGAAACCCCCATCACGGTTTGCTCAAATACGGGTCAGCGAACTTGAGATACTGCTCCCAATCGTAGGCTGTGATACCATGATCTCCTGTCCGCAGGTGATACCCAATTGTCGTATGAATCGGTTGATCGGGTACAGGCGGTTGGCTTTGCGACAAAGCAGGTTTATCAAAGAGCTCATAGACCGGACCCGCATGCTTCGCGGCAAGGTACTCGCCTTTGGGATCAGCCCAACCGTCGTTCGTAGCACTGGCAACGTAGAGCGGTCGGGGCGCGACGAGTGCCATCAGCATATGCTGATCCACCGGCAGGGCGTGTTCTCGGTGTTGGTACTGTTGATGATTGGTACAGAACCAATAGCCGACCGGTTTGATCATGTGGTGAATCCGTTCACCATAGCAACGCCGGTACAGTGCCGCTCCGCCACAACCGGAATCATTGCTGATCACCATGGCGAATCGCGTGTCCTGTGCCCCCGCCCAAAGAGCTGCTTTACCCAGTCTTGAATGACCGATCACTGCGATTCGCGACGCATCGACCTGTCCATCCGTTTCCAAATAGTCGAGCACTCGCGACAAACTCCAAGCCCAGGCACCGATGGAACCCCACTCGGTCGGTTCGGGTTTCGTTTGCCCCTCGTCATAGAACAAGGGGTGAATGCCGTCAGTGAAATCATTGCGATAATTGTCTGGATCAACCTGATCGCGATGAACCGTCACAAGTGCGTAGCCATGATCGATAATTTTTTCCAATTGCCAACGACTTGCGGATGAGCCGCGAGCCTTTGCCGTGCCTCGCTGGATGATTTCCGAGTCAGCATGGATCGTATGATTGCCGTTGAAATTCAAGCCGACGAATCCAGCAACCGGCCCCGTCGCTTGGTTCGGGATGTACATCAAGATGTCGAGACGATACGGGTCATCGCCAAAGAATGCGGCAATTTGTTTGCGTGTGGCACGCCCGTCAAGAGCGTTGGAATCAGTCTCAACCACTTCATACTTGACCGCCAATTTTCGACTGGGTGTTTTCCCATAGACCGAATCCTCGAACATCCGCAGTACTTCCCCTCGTCGATGGGCTACCCATTCGTCTCGCCCAACCGACTGACCCGCGTTGTCAATCAATGCGTTTGGTAGTTCGTAGGAGGGAACTTTTGTCTCGTCGTAGTTGGTGTCCGCTGGTGGTTTTGCTACCGATACCGAAGAACCGACCGCAAATAGAATTGCTACCATCGCAATACGAAGCATGATTGACTCGTCCTTTTTAATTTTTCGGCTGTGCCATTCTCGACGAGTCGTGCTCATCCGCAGAACTCGCGTCGATCTTGATTGGGTTAGGCTCATTAGTCACAGGATAGCAGCCAATGGCGAACAAAATAACGTTCAGACCGAAGTAGCCCCCATTCATTCCTGCGGGAGATCGTCCGGTGGCCAGCGGGTAAGGGTGGCCGTAGCGGAGGCGGTAAAGTAGCGGAGCCAGTATAATGGCGAAGCCAACCCGCCGGTCTAGGATCCATGCGCAGATCAACCGACACTCACGGAGCAAATCCCGGTCAAGACAGGTACTCGATCGCCCACTACACGATCGTCAACGGGATCACCAGTATAACGCGATTCCAGCCAACGAGCATTCGATACCGCCATGTGCCGCGAGGGTAAACCGACAATCACTGGCGGTCGAGCGCCTCACCCGACCACACTCGGGTGCACCCGCGTTGCTCTGCTCTTCGTGGCCGTCAGATTCCCGTTACAGGAACCCGCCGAAAGTATTCGGTGAATCCACCGATGGCGGTGATGATCCAGTACGAGTCAGGGCTGTCAAATTGTATCTCGGTGAAGGTCGACAATTCGAACATCGCCATGTCCGGGGCCGGCTTTGAATCATCGCGAATCACAACGCAGTGCAAGTCAGTACCCATCACGGTGTACGGTATTGTTTCATGATTACCGTCTAGCTCAGTCGTGTATGTAGACTCTGTATAGGTCACCTTCAACTTGCCAAAAAGCTGTCCAAGTGTTTCCTTCTGGCTTTCGCAAAGGTGCTCTACGGTGCGGTCCCTATCTGATATCCACGTTCCGATTAGGGGACGAACTCCGGCGTCGATTGTGAGGGCATCGCGAGCAATCCGATTGGGCTAGAGAATGAGCATGTGTCTTAGTAACAGAACGATAATGATCAGCGAGCGGCGGAAACCGGCAGGCGTTGGCTTGTCTTGCTGGCCGGATCGACCACGCCCCCATCCACTTGCACCAAATGATACCTGAGATCATTGGCCAGCGCAACATTCGTCCTTGCACGTCTGAACGTGAGCTGTCCGCCCTGAGCAGAAATGAATAAACAGGAGAAAACGGAGGAAACAGAGCAGAGCGGTCCAGTGTCTCCGTTTACTCTGCGACCTCCTGTTCAATCCAACCGCGCCCCATCCAATTGCACCAAATGATACCTGAGATCACTGGCCAGCGCAACATTCGTCCTTGCAAGTCTGAACGTGAACTGTTCGCCGTGAGCAGAAATGAACAAACAGGAGATAACGGAGGAAACAGAGCAGAACGGTCCAGTGTCTCCGTTCACTCTGAGACCTCCTGTTCAATCCAACCGCGCCCCATCCAATTGCACCAAATGCCACCGGAGATCATTGGCCAGCGCAACATGCGTCCTTGCACGTCTGAACGTGAACTGTCGGCCGTAAGCAGAAATAAAAAAACAGGAGATAACGGAGGAAACGGAGCAGAGCGGTCCAGTGTCTCCGTTTACTCTGCGACCTCCTGTTCAATCCGACCGCGCCCATCCAATTGCACCAACTGATACCTGAGTTCATTGGCCAGCGCAACATTCGTCCTTGCACGTCTGAACGTGAACTGTCAGCCGTGAGCAGAAATGAACAAACAGGAAATAACGGAGCAGAGCGGTCCAGTGCCTCCGTTCACTCTGCGACCTCCTGTTCAATCCAACCGCGTCCCATCCAATTGCACCAACTGATACCTGAGATCATTGGCCAGCGCAACATGCGTCCTTGCACGTCTGAACGTGAACTGTCAGCCGTAAGCAGAAATAAAAAAACAGGAGATAACGGAGGAAACAGAGCAGAGCGGTCCAGTGTCTCCGTTCACTCTGCGACCTCCTGTTCAATCCGACCACGCCACATCCAATTGCACCAAATGATACCTGAGATCATTGGCCAGCGCAACATGCGTCCTTGCACGTCTGAACGTGAACTGTCAGCCGTAAGCAAAAAGAACAAACAGGAGATAACGGAGGAAACAGAGCAGAGCGGTCCAGTGTCTCCGTTCACTCTACGACCTCCTGTTCAATCCGACCGCGCCCATCCAATTGCACCAACTGCCACCTGAGTTCATTGGCCAGCGCAACATTCGTCCTTGCAAGTCTGAACGTGAACTGTTCGCCGTGAGCAGAAAAGAACAAACAGGAGATAACGGAGGAAACGGAGCAGAGCGGTCCAGTGCCTCCGTTTACTCTACGACCTCCTGTTCAATCCGACCACGCACCAATCAAACGGTGACTTCAAAGTCGAATCCCAGCAAACAGCGGCCTGATGAATTCAGATTGGCCAAGTCCGAACGCAACCATTAGTGATTATCAGTGTTCATTCGTGGTGCAAAACATCCGGAAACACGAACCGCTAGTCGGCACTAATGAACACTAATCTCAGCCCCCGTTCCAAGCAATGGACAGCGGGAACGGCGGTTATCACCCGGTCCGAGCGGACGAGCCACCATCAGAACAAGTGCACACCAAATGGACACCAACGATCGATCGGCAACACAACATTGGTCCGCGCACGTTCAAGCAAGGACCGTTCGCCGCAAGAAAAAATGATCCAACAGGAGGGAACAGAGAGAACAGAGCAGAATTGATCATCGCCTCCGTTTACTCTGCGACCTCCTGTGCAATCCGACCGCGCCCCCATCAAACGGTGACTTCAAAGTCGGAATCCCAGGATACCGAGGCCTGATGAATTCAGATGGGCTAAGTTCGAGAGCAACCATTAGTGATTATCAGTGTTCATTAGTGGTGCAAAACATCCGGAAACACGAACCGCTAATCGGCACTAATGAACACTAATCTCAGTCCTCGTTCCAAGCAATGGACAGCGGGAACGGCGGTTATCACACGGTCCGAGCGGACGAGCCACCATCAGAACAAGTGCACACCAAATCGACACCAACGTTCGATCGGCAACGCAACATTGGTCCGCGCACGTTCAAGCAAGGACCATTCGCCGCAGGAAAAAATGATCCAACAGGAGGGAACAGAGAGAACAGAGCAGAATTGACCATCGTCTCCGTTTGCTCTGCGACCTCCTGTTCAATTCGACCGCGCACCCATCAAACGGTGACATCAAACACGAATCTCAGGAAACCGAGGCCTGAGGAATTTTGGCGGACCAAGTTCGGGTGCAAATCCTTGCGTTCATCACGCAGCTTAAAGACTACGGAAACACGAACCGCTAATCGGCACTAATGAACACTAATCTCAGAAACCGTTTCAAGCAATCGACAGCGAGTACGCCTGAAAACACGCGATTGTGGACAAACGACACCGTTTACGGGGCTGCGACGATAAGATCTCAACTTGTCGAAAACGTGACTTTGCCGTTCCAGTGCATCGCTATGGTTACCCGTTTTACTTTTCGGGTATGATGCGTCGTGAATTCTTTTCGGTTCGCAATGCATACGCTGCCCACACGATGCAGGCAGCGGCAACAGCGATTGCAAAACCCAGCCCAAGTCTGGTTGAGGGAGGAGCAGGTAGAAGTAAACAAACGAGCAAATAGAGCAAGATTGGGTGCACTACCTTGCCCCAACTACGCGGTACCAACCAGCCAAGTTCAACGGCAGAGCAGCGAACGAATATGTGAAAAGAAGCGAGAAAGAGCGGGATGAACAACCAGGGGGCAAACGCCGGGTATCCGAACGGAGCTAGGTAGAAACGTGTGGTCCAGGGAAAGCTAAATCCAACAAGCGACACTGTCAGCAAGAATGCAGACCACAGTAATTGAACGCCATTCGTATTTCGCGGAGATTCCATCAGGGAAGCGTCAGAGGTTGGAGTTGTTGGTCGGATCGTCGTCACGGTTGAGCGGGTGGCGCGAGCGATCTTCCATTAGTAAAACGTATAGCTCGCCCGCCCCGGGCGAGTAGAACGGGATCTCTCGGATGTTAGGATACGCTTTGTGTTCACGGTTTGCCACGGATTTCTCCTTGTGGTGTCACCATATTTGGTCCTTGTCCAAATTGATCACCGAATTGTCTCAGAACCGCCTATTTGATTGATACAGGGCGCCGTTAACGCATCCGACTCCCAACCAACACCTCTCACCTGGCATCACTTCACACTCCCCATCGCGATCAAGTCCGTAATCTGTCCCGGATTCGGCAACGGGTGTCGCTCGAGATAAAGGCCGTAAGCTTCCCAACTGAGATTTCGACCCTTCTGACTACGACGCATCCAACGAAGACCTAACTTTCGTGCCGCCTCTCGGAACTTCACCAGCATCTCCCAATTGTCATTGTAGTACTGAAAGTGTCCCTGGAGTTTGCGGACCGCCCTGATTTCGTACTCGTACTCAGCGAAGCGGTACTCGTACTCGAATGCAGCTGGGAACCCCGCCTCAGGATCAACGGCGCCATCAGATTCCATCGCGATCCAGAGCAACACCACAACCATTCGGTGCAGCATCGCTTGCGCCGCCACATCGTCCTGGACGGTGACGCCCTGCGTGTTCATCCGCGCCGGTTTCGAGCACGAGTACCGGGCTACGCCCTGAGCACGAGTACGATTCCTTGCAAGAACGGCGGACATCACGGGGCACGGAGAGTTGGGCATCCATTGCCCAAGATCAATTCGAGGACTTCGGTGCATCACGTTGTCCTGCTCTTCCGGCGTCGCGCGACGGTGATCTCCGCAGTTACGGGGCTATTACCCACGATTACAAATCGCGGATCATCCCGCAAGTATCTAAGCATCTCTTCGTCTGTGAATGCAAAATAATCGTCGTGCCAAATCCCGAATTGAAGGTCGGCAAGGTGTCGCGGCTTATGTTTCGGTCGAAGAAACTCATAGCACCGGTCGGCGACATTGTTGTCCAATCGAATGATCGTCGGGCGGATCACCCAGTCGAAATCATTCTCGGATTTCCCGATCGCGAAGAGTGCATCCAGAATGTGATGTTGAAAACATGAAATCTCTGGATAATCGTGGTGCATTCTTGCACCAAACTCGATCGCCCTTTCGTAGTTTCCGTTCAGCACGTAGGCGTGTGCCAATCGTTCCGCCGCGTAGAGATCGTCTGGATATCGCCTAACATCGTCTTGACAATACGCGACGAGACCTTCGTAGTCACGGCGTTCGCGAAAGTCGCAGATGTCTTCCCAGGTTTCAAAGTCTCGCATCAATTCAGTAGCAGAACGGTAGCGATATGCGGGCGGCGAACGGTGATTGAACCATTTTGGAAAAACGATGCCGCCGTTCCGTCACCATCGCATGTTCCCCCGGTTTGCGGTAGTGGGATGTCGCTAACCACGACGGTTGACGTTGCTCCAATCATAGCTAGCGCAACGACCGCCGGCAAATCCGTTGATTACCGCAAAAACAAAGAAGAAATTTGCAGGCAAAATGATGTGAGGCAAAATGATAAATCAGCTCGCGTCAATCATTTTGCCACCTAATCATTTTGCCATTTGTTCAACCACGTATGCATTTGCGACAGCGAGTTGACGCTTGCCTCAACAAGAAACGCTGGAAAACTAGCGGCGGTTCCATCACGCATGCTGGCCGGTTGAATCGCCGACACGATTGACATCAGATCATCATCGCCAGTCGGGGAACGACAAAGTTCACGCGGCGGGTGCGTGGGACATTGATTTTACAACCGACGTTGCCGCCCGCTCGCGTGCAACACCTGGTTCTGTCGCTTTTCCGGGATGGACATAACTGACGCCAAAGTGCACTTGGTGCAGTAGAGCGTTGCCCGGAATACATGAATTGGACGTTTTGATTGTAGCATATTAGACTTCGAAACGTCATCTTCACTTAGAGTCGATTGGTTCGCGACGAATGAATCCGACAACGAGCAGTGCGACACCAAGAAGCGCAAGCGGCATGGCCCCTATGGATGGGATCATGGCGTTGCTAATGCCGGTGGCCAAATCAGATGGTTTTGGAGCGGTTGATGAATTCGCGACCGCGTCGAAGGACCAGATCATTCCAATGACAGTCGCGATAATGCAAAGTGTCGCCAACGCAAGTGAGGTGAATCCCGCCCAAAGCCAGCGGCGCGATGCGCGAGTCTTTGGCTTGCTGGAAATAGAACCGGGCGTATAGGGATTGTCGTCCATTCGACGGTGTCAGTCCAATTGTTGTATTCGCGACAGAACGGTTGACATCACGGGGGACGGAGGGTTGGTTGACCATGGGAGCAATTGCCGCAAGCCGTCCTCGCGTGCATGTCGTGGTTCTGGCTTTCGCGGCAGGGACCGATTCGGCAAATCCGAACCGGTCTCGTCCCCCATCAGCATACCACCGCATCATGGACTGCGCAACTTCGAGCGCACCAGATTGACCGCGCATCCTTCATCGAGCGCACCGTCATGCTCGTACTCAGCGAAGCGGTACTCGTACTCGGTTCGGACGATGAAACGAGAAGACCGTTTGCGTCGACTGTCGACTCGGCGGCACACGCCGTCCGCTCGTTGCCGCGGATTCGAGTAGGAGCACGAGTACCGGCTGCGCCTGAGTACGAGTACGATTTCTTCGTTGCCAGAACGTTTGGGTTAGCGGGGCCGCGCGAGCGATTCCCCACTTCGAAAACGTCAGCTCGCGGCCTCCGTTGCAACCCTTGGCTCGTTGGTTCTTGTCGCTAGGGAGACGGTATCACGACGGCCCCACCTTGTTCGAACGTGGTGGATTGTTCGTGAGTCAGTACACGATCTGACAGCACAGGAACCGTGAATGGTTCAAGAGCATGTCTCCCATCGGAAGTAACGAGTTGCGTTGCGATAGTGTAAGTTCCTGATATGTCTACGTGGCGAGGCCAAACCAGCGAAACAACAAAATAGTCGGCGTCATTTGGTTTCAGCACATGTGGGGTTTTGACGTATCGCGTTGCCTTTTCGCTAGGTTGCAAGTCCGGAACGGAAATGACGTACTCCCCGCTGGTTTCGAGCTTTGCCGTTTGAATGCTGCCCTCCGGCACGTTTCCTTCCGCTACGAATTCGAACTCGGCTCGTTCCACAAGAATTGTATGGTTTGTGTTGTTTAATAACTTGACCCCGATTTCCACGCGATCTGTATTCTTGGCCGGATCATAGTGTGCCGCATCACGATCAGGAGGGTAGAAAGGGGAAGGCGGATTGACGAATGACTCATGGGTGAACTCTGAAATGCCAAGGCCTTTTGAGGCGAAAAACCAACGGTCAGCTAGTGAGACGAGTTCATCTCCCTTGACGACGAACACGTAAAAGAAAGTGAACCAAGTCGCAACTTTGGTCCATTCTATCCGTCGAAACCATGACCGCTCCGGCTTCGTCATGGGGTTTCCATGATGGTCAAGCAGGCCCCGGTCGTGTTCGGAATTCGTCAAATCATTGCCCCCGAATAAAGTGTCCTATGGAAGAGGCGTGATTTGGTCGAGTGCAAGGCGCAAGTATCGAGGTTTTCGCTTCATCCAACGAACGACCGCCGTCACCGGGCGGCGAGAGCAAAACTAAATGTGAGAAAACGCATTGACGCCGCTCCGGGCGCGTAGACCGAGGTCTCTTTGGTTTAGGTTAGTGTTTGTGTTCCCTGTTTGCCACTGGTTTCCCGTTATGGTGTCACAAGATTCTAACCGTGCCGCATTGACCCTCGGCCCCTCTCAGATCCGGACGTGCCACTTTCTAGCATCCGGCTCCCAGCCAACACCTCTCACACGGCACTCCACTTTGTACGCGACAGGGCAATCAGGTCGGTCAAGCGGCGTGGATTCGCTAATGGATGACGGTCGCATAGGCGATCAAGATGCGTCCAGTTCACATAGCTGCTCTGACTCCGGCGGCTCAAGTGGCGTTTGACCATCACGCGGGCTCGGTTGCGGTATGCCATCAGCATCGGCCAATTGTCATTGACTCCATAATACTGATAGTGACCGCGGAGCTTCGCGTTCAACGTCTGCCACATCTCACCGATCGGTGTATCTAGCTGACTACGAAACCATTTACGCAATTCAACCACTTTCTGACGATACTTCTTCCCAGAGGTCTTCCGTTTCAGCTTGAATTTCCCGGCGCGACTGCGCCCACAGTAGTGAGTGAATCCGAGGAAGTCGAAAGCTCCTGGGCCCCCTTCGTCATACCGGGTGGAGTCCCGGCGGGCGAGACGGCCGAAGCGAAGCAGCTTTGTCTTATCCTCAGCGACCGATAACGAGAACCGAGCAAGACGTTTTGGCAACACCGCTTGGTATCTCCGTGCATCCAATTCAAATTCAAAGCAGCAGATGAAATCATCTGCATACCTGATTAGGGACGCATAGCCACGCATACGCGGTTTCACATCACGTTCGAACCACTGATCCAGAACGTAATGCAAGTAGACGTTTGCTAGCAGCGGAGAGAGGCTAGCCCCTTGCGGGACGCCCTCATCGGTTGCTTCCTGTTTGCCTTCGATCAGAACTCCTGCCTTCAGGAAGCGGCGAACTAGTTCGAGCAGCTTCGGATCGCTGATGCGAATCTGCAGCAACTCTAGTAGCTGGTCGTGCGACACGTTATCGAAGAAGCCTTCAATGTCGGCGTCGCTGACCCAGTTCACTTTCTCTGTGGCGATCGTTCGACCGAGTACCGCAAGTGCCTGGTGACATGATCGCTTGGGACGGAAGCCATACGAAGTGTCATAAAAGTCGACTTCGTAAATCCGTTCCAGAACCATGACGACCGCTCGCTGAACGAGCTTGTCTTCCACACAGGCGATCCCCAGCGGGCGACTCTTCCCATTCCCTTTGGGGATGTTCACTCGCAGACTGGGATTGGGTCGATAGCTTCCGTCATGGAGACGTTCCAGAAGGTTCAGCAGATTGCTCTTTAGATCCTCCTCGTAATCCTCCACAGTGCGGCCATCCACCCCCGGCACTTTCCCTCGTTTCAGTCGGCGAAACGCATACCACAGCAGCTCGTAATTGAGCAGCGAGAAGAGGTTATTGAAAACCTCATCGGGATGCGATGTCGCTCTTTCGGCGATGCGTCTAAGACGATCCAGAACCGAACTCCCACCACTGAGTGTGGGCGATTCGGAGTCTTCAACGCGTGTTGGCCTGACCGCCTTCCCTTCACCAGCATTACCCAGCTTCATTCCACTTGATTGGGCACCAAGCTTCTGCGGTACTATTCGGTCATCCGACTCCCTGAATGTCATTTGTCTTCGTCGCTTATTCCACTCCTAAGACATACTCGGTCGCTTGCGACTGGATGTCGCCGAGCGAGCAAGAACATCAGGGTCTCACTGGTTGCCTGCTTAACATGGTGTGTAGTGCGAATGGGCCGCCGACCCCGGGTCTTCCTTTGCAACTTGCCATAAGCGCTGCAAACGATGTTGCCTTCAGGTGTGAACAAACCTTGGGCAGGATCCAACAGGTACAAAATTTCGGGGCTAATTCCATTCAACGTCGCAGGGCCACCTACGATCGCTTCATCCTCACTACCTTTCTGTGTACGCTTCAACGACTGACTTCGACCCAAGGTCTTATACAGCCGCTGCAACACTCGATACCGGGCACGTGGCTAGCGTTTACCCAGGCGGGATTCACACCCGCTAGTCAAGCAGACCTTGCCAGTCCGCACGTGCACGCGATTGTTCGCCGAGCTACCCCCCGCTCGCGATCAGGTAAATCTTTATCGCTTCTTCTGCGACCCCACGACCAGCTTCTAGTGCATCACGAATCTTATTCAACGAGGCTGTGAATTCATCGATGTCTCGCGGCAAGCCGGAATTATTGCTTGCCTTTGCAACAATCGCGAGGTGGCGAGTTCGATTGATGACGTCCAATGGTACTGTGAAGCTCCCGTCAGTCTTACCTCGTGCGACGCCCGGATTGTTAAGTGGATCTGCATTGGCACCCCGATGCACATTGAGAATGTCCGATTTGAAAAGAGTGTTTTGTGTATCGTCCAACAATACTACTTGGCCGTACGCGTAACCACTTCCATTGAGGCCTGCCTTTTTGACACGTACAAAAAGCTCAACCAACCCATCCTGTGATCTGCGACTTGCCTTTGCGTGCACATATGCCGTCGTTTGTCCGTCATGATCGGTGACGGTATCGGTGGTAAGCGGGAACCTTGCACCACTTGAGCTGTCGCGGTCACTCGCGCCCTGAAGAGAAGCCAAGAAATCCGTAACAGACTCCTGCGTTGGCTCAGAGCGAACTGTCCCGGAATACGTCTTCACCCCTGTAAACGTCTGGCCGTCCCCTGATATATACAAACGCCAGCGAGTTCGCCCATCCACTGTATTGAACGAGGATGCTCCAAAGAAGAAAGACGTTGGGTCCTCCTTGTCCTTGTATATGAAGCCTTGCTCTGTGAATCCGCTGTTGTCGGTCGCACGAAGGCCAGCAGACCGCACGAACTTAAGTTCGGACCAATACGTTTTGTTGGCGTAGCTATAAATCGCTGCCCCTTTCCTATTTCCCAAAAAGTACGACCCTTGATCGTTAATGTAAACGGCTTTGGGACCTTCTTGCGCGAACGGCGAATCGACGGTCTGAAATTCATCTTGCGCGAATGTTCGCGATCCTCCCACGGCAAGAAAAGCGATGAGGACGAAGCGTTGTAACATCTGTGGTCTCCCTGAGTCTTGAGGCAAAATGAAGTCGGAAACGGCGATAACGTGATGGGTATTGGCGAACGTCAGCGATATGCGGGCGGCGGCGAGAGACTCAGCTGTTGCGAGGGCGACAACCACCGCCGCTCCGCATCATCGCATGGTTCGCCGTCGCTGTGAATTCACCGATCTTCCGAAGTGTAGAATTCAAGGGTGGGCGGAAGGAAGTCAAATCGTTTCATCATGCCAGTATTCCTGCCGTACGCCGGCGTGAGCAGCAAATGACCCTGTGATGTCCACCCGTATTTGCAAGCGGCTGACCAACTTGAAGCCTCAGGTCGAGTGTCGACAATTTCGTTGTTTTCTTTCGCGACAGCCGAATGCAACGAGAGAAAGAGAATGTCTCCGTATCTCTTTCCGTCTTGGAAGTGGTAGCTGCCTGTATATACGGTCTCACGGTCTGGCGCGTTGTAACGTCCTCGTAAAATCTCTCGTTTCGTGAACGAACCATCTGGCGAGAAGTGAAGTCGAGTTTCGCACTTCTTCGGGTCGAAGCGGTTGACCCATGTTCCGGTCAAATCAGGCTTTCCATGTCCGCTGAAGAAGTACGCTCCGCCTAGAAACGCGACGATCGGAGCGATCACGCTCCACACAACGAGCAGTCGGTTTGTGCTATTGAGCTTTGCCATTCTAAAAGTCGTGTAGCTACGCTTCTGATTCAGTCGGCGTAACGTTACGGTTCAGCGGGCGGCGGCGAAAGATTCGACCATTGAAATCACGGTGACCACCGCCGCTCCGTTGCAGCCGATGGTTATCCGCACAGCTAGTCCATTGGAGACGGATAGCGATGAGCGACCCAGACTCTATTTGAACCTGGATGCACGTACAATGTTACAGAATGCGAATTGATAAGGCTTGTCGTGTCGTACCTTTTCGTCAATGCAGGAACTTTTCGGTTTGCCTCACTGAGGTCTGGGAAAGTCGTAGTTTCTTCGGAAGTCAGCAAGGGCTCGCCAAAGCGATCGGACGGGATCATCGGGAGTATTGCATCGGTCGGAAGTTGGAAGCAGCAGGAAACCTGTCCCCACGAATCATCGTGCTGGTCCAACACAGTGCCATCGGGGAATGAGATCCCGGTGCCGTTCGCGACGAAGTTGTAGTTCGATTCCGCGTCCGAGTCGGTAAACTGACCAATCGTCTCTACAGATCGGTGTTCGAGGCCAAAAAGTGGCCCCTCGTCGGACAGTTCGCCTAACGCAGACAGAAACATAAACGCGGTGATCGCTCGTAGGGTGTGCCATCCAACAATGCCAAGCAATGTGACAACCGTTGCCACAACGACGACCTTCGTCAAGCGTTTCCGTTTCGTCATGTGGATTTAGGTCGGATAACGTGGGCGATCAGCCGGTCGCGACGGTTGATTTTCCATTGTCAAAAATGACGACTCCGCGACTTGGGTGCATCGCTTGGTTCGCCTCGTGGGCTACGAGCCATGAGCAAACCGATCAACGATCGGTGTTCTGTTCACGCGCCGTCGTCGAGCGGGAGACCTTCGACATGAGATTGATTTCTCTTCCGGATCGTGTCGCGAGTGCGTGGTAGTCCTCTGGCTTCGTCTTAAGCGTGTTCAAAAAATAGGCAAAGCTGTCGACGTTGACGAAGTAAGCGCCTCCTTTATAAGGCCCGCCAAAGGATAACGCATCGTTTTCCACTGACGGATGATAAACATGCCGCGACGTTGCTGGTCCCGCAGCGATCCAGGGGCCTAACGCGGTGTCCACCTGGCCCAATGCCAGTGTTGAGTCGGTGCCGTCAGTGATGTCTTTGATCGTGATCCCGGCCGCATTTGTAAATGCACCATTGTCCTTCCCGAGAGCGCCCCGGACAAAAGCAAAGTGCGCTAACGCGTACCCGTCCTCACTGCGGATTGGCTTGATGCCAGGGGCCAAGAATGCCGGGACGACTGACCGGGCCGCCTCCAGGTTGGCCGGATCATCCCATGCCTTCGATCGATCAATTGAGTCGTAAAGCGTCTTGGCAGCACGTGCGATCTCGTCGTCGAAAAACCGATTTCCCAGTTCACCGCCGCTCGAAAAATCCCGCGCGTCCAGGTACGGGAGCAACAAGACGAATCCGCTGAGGCGTTTTTCTGGGGGCAATTCTTCGTTTGGGATCACAGCAGGCGGGAGTGAACCCTTTTCATCGTGGTACTTGTGCATCGCACGCACGAGTCCCCGCAAATGGTTGCGAGTGATCTCGCCCATTTCTTCCTCATCAAGTTGGGCCCATTCCGCCGGTAGCGATTCCGTTTCCACTGCTGTATCGCCTATTAGCTGACCGAAAGCTGATGTATGCATTGCAATGAGCAACGCAGCTACTGGGAGAAACGTGAGTCGAGGCATCATAGTGTTCCTTGTGTAGGCGAACGTTAACGATCACGTGGTCGCCGCGAACGATCAACCACTCCAACAAACTCAACTCGGCGACTCACGTGCATCGTCTGGTTCGCCGCTTCCGAATAGTCTCTTCCAAAATGGCTTCTTCGAAACCGACTGCGATTTCATTGCATCTGGATATCGTTCCCCATCGTCTCCTTGGACATTAGCACCAAGCAGGTCGGCAATTGCAACCATCTTGTCGACCAGAGCGTCGTTGGGATGTTTTGAAGTGATCTCACCGGAATAGTATCCGAGCACTCCAGGCTCGCCGTTCCAAGCGGCAAATACGTACTCACCATCCGTCATTACGCAGCGAGTTTCGGTGTCGAGTTCCAGTTCGGGATCATTGTCGATCAAATGTCGCCACTCCGCCTCGGTTATTTCGGGACCGTGCCCGTCGCACCAATTTTCTTTTCGGGTGATGTGTAGGTCGTAACCCATAGGTCAACATCCAAGCATCTCAGTCGGCGAACGTTAGAAATCACGGGGAACGGGCGGACGACTTGCAAGCAAACCAAAAAACGGACCACCCGTTCTCCAGTGCATTTCATGGTTCCCCGAATCTTGGTCAACCAGAAATTTTACCAGTTGTGCCATCCCTGATTGTAGCAAATTGTTTTGTCGCGAATCCTACACGTCGTGCCAGTGTTGTCGATAACGATGTCGCCATGAATCCAGACGCCTGAGAAACCCGAGTCACGCCATGCGTCAGCGTGCTGAGTGTCCATGGCGAACAGAATGCGGTCATCACGATAAGTCTTACGGAACCGAAGCCGGACCTCTGTGTTTTCGTCAACTGGGCTCGTTGAAACAGTTGTCCCAACGACATTGAACTGGTGTGTACGATCATCGCGAACGCAAACCTTGACCGATGCCACACAATCCACGCCAATTTCGCTGGCAATGTCAGTCAAAACCGGAATCGCGATCTGAGTGACCACCGCCGTCAGCAATTCTTGCGGTGGGTCAAACTCATCGCGTTGCGTTGCCATTCAGTACTTCGGTAGGGGAACGGTAGACATCACGGGGGACGGACGAAAGATCTTCCACTTCAAAAACCGCGCAAGCCGTCCTCCCGTGCATGTCATGGTTCCACCCATTTGTGGACGGCAGTCCCAGCAGCTTTACGACGACGGCCGTTGGTTAACGAGTATATCACGTTGAGCTCCCAGGCAAACCGGAAATCGAACGGGCGCGATCACGCTTGAGCGCAGGCGTAAGGAACTGAAGTGCCCACGAACGCAGAGTCCGTTCATCGTGGAAGTGCAGGTCTTCGACGAACTTGACGTGGAAAAGTGATCGCATGTCAGGATAGCCGCAAGTTAGGACTCGGTCGGCCATTTCAAAAAACTCGAGCACCCGTGCTTGATCGTGGTGGTCAATTGCTGTTTGGGTGTGCTTTCGAAACGCGACGAATGCAAAGTGTAAACGAGTCTTTGCGGACTCGCCTTCGAAGTCGAGCGAAAGCTCTGGAAACTGCTCAAGGGACCATTCAAGGAATGAAGTGCGAAACGTCATCGTGCATCACGCTTCGTGGTGGAACGTTTGGGATCACGTGGTCGCCGCGAACGATCAACCACTTCAATAAACTCAACTCGGCGACTCACGTGCATCCCTTGGTTCTGCCTTTTCCTCGACAGCCTCGTAGGCCACAAGCACGCGATCGCCAATTTCAGGCACAGCTTTTTCGATGCATCGCACGAAATCGCCGACGTCAAACTTGGCTCGTTGAGGAGCGTCAATGTCGGTAATCTCGTAAACATCCCCAGGGTACCAAACCGAACCAGCGGTGTAGTACTCTCCGGCACTCGTTCGAGAAGGAATCAGTATATTTACGGCCGTAATGAATCCCTCAACCCAGTGATCAACCCCAAGTTCGTATTCACCAATCGAGAACCCATCAGGCCAGTCGCGGAAACCTGGTTGCATACGCAGTCTAACGATAGCGTCTTCCGCATCGTCATTCGTCGCGTACACTCCGATGAATTTGGCGTGCTCGCGACCGCAAATTTCATGCTCGTGCTGAAGTACGAATACTTTGGTCATGATTGGCAGAACGGCGGCGATCACCGGGCCGCCGGAGACACGCTCTCCACTAGCAAACCGCGCGACCGGCGGCTCCGTGTGAATCGCATTGTTATCCGCAAACGATTACGGCTCAAGTCGACCAACCGATTCCAAGTTCACACTCGAATAAACGTCCCCGGCCACATTGACCACATACGCGCCATTGCCGGCGAAGTAGTGCGTATAATCTGTCGTGAACGAAAAACAATCAACGATATCGCCAGACGTTGGCTGAATCGTAAGCAAGCTCTGTGCACCGCCTGTTTCGAATGGCCATGTAATTGCGAGAAAGAGCTTTCGTTCTTCATCGTACGCCAACCGCAACGCATGGACTCCCTTAGAGTGATGAGCTTCCCAAACAGGTGTTCCATTCGCGTGGTAACAGGAGATTGGCGCACCACTTTCAGAAACACAAACAAACTCGGGAGCGAATGCTACATCAAGTACTGCGAATGATTTGCGATCAACATCACAAATTGGATCGAGTTTACTGGTCGCAAATTGCAAGGGTCGTTCCATGCGATCATGGACGGACAAATCATCGTGCGGGCTTTCGTAGAGTTTTTTGAGGCCGACTAGGTGTTTGCGAAACCAGCCAAAGCGACTCAGCTGGCCGGTATTCACATCGAACGCTGAGACGAGGCCTCGATGGTGTGAACAATACACGGTTTGGGAATCGAGAGAAAAACGAACCGACTGAAGCTCGTCCAGAGCTTCGCGTTCCCAGGCCTTCGTCCCGTCTGAACGATGCAGCGTTAAACGACCAGTCCCGTATTCTCCGGCCGCAATCATCTTGCCATCTGGTGCCAAAGCAAGCCGTGACCCACCGAAATCAGTTTCCACAGAAAACGTAGCGATCTTCTGTAAAGTCTCCAGCTCGTAGATGCGCACGACATTGTCACCGTCAAGCGTCGCGACGAGGTTTCGAGAAGAGATGACGTCGCGTGAAAAAGCCATTCTTGATTCGGATAACGGCAGGGTTGACCGGGGCCGAGCGGATGAGCAACCACTGCCCAAAAACGTTTTCGAGGCCTCCGCGTCCAACCCATGGTTCCACCTTCTTTGCAGCGGAACGGGGCATTGTATCAGGTGTCGCAATTGTGGGTTCTCGGCGGCCAGGGCCATTCTTCGTGGTCGCTGTTACGATTACCACCGACACTCTTCAGCCATTCGCGGAAGGCTGGGCGTGCATGACAAACAGCCCAATCCAACGGAGTTCCGCCACTCGAATCGACACTGTTGATATCAGCACCGTGCTTGTGTAGTAATCGCGCGGCATCGAATTGGTCGCAGACGCAAGCGAAGCTGAACGCGGTCTCGCCGCCTTCGTTCTTCCAGAGCACATTGGCATCGGAGTCGAGAAGGACGTGCATCGCATTAAGACTTCCCAGGTTTGCGGCTAAGGTCAGCCAAGCGCCAAGATCTTCGTGACCGATGAGATTGGATGACTCAATCGTTTGGCGCAGTGCGTTCGCATCGTCCAATTCGATTGCTTGGGAGATGTCAGATTCGATGTCGTCTGGGATGGTCATTTTAATGGTGGAACGCTAGACATCACGGGGGACGGACAAATGACTTTCCACTTCGAAAACCGCGCAAGCCGTTCTCCCGTGCATGTCATGGTTCTGTTGCTTCGTCTGCCGTTCCAGAATGGCCAGCACCATCGTCCGTCACGCCGGAACGAAGCGTAATCATCGAGTATATTCCGATCAACACGACGGTGACGATCAACGGTGGGATCCAACCGGTCACCAGGAGTGCAGCATTCATTCCAACGCCATCATACATGTAGTCACCACGCTCGTGCGCAAGTTCACGCATAGCAGGCAAATTTAATCGCAATCGGAAAACAAGCGTCGCGTACCATGAGATCACGGTAGCGAGAAAGAGACGTAGCGGCCAGTTTCGCGTTGCGTTCTGCTTTGGAGGAGTAAGCACAAACGCTGCAGGAATTATAGTCCACGAAGCCGTCATGCCCCATTCGCCAATGAAACCTCGAGCTTGCGTAGGCAGCAACGGTGACACGACCACCATCACGAAATCGAAACAGATGGCAGCGAAGATGCATCCAAAGATGAGAATTATTTTACGCATCTACTGTCAACAGAACGAGGTAATTATCGCCGGTTGCGGGGGTGATAAGCTGATCCTGGGGTTGTTATCGCCGGTTGGACCTTCGGCTCCCTCGGTGACACGTGGAACGTTATCACCGGTGCGAGGGAGTGTTATCGCCGGTTGGGCGTCCGCCGAGTATGAGGACTCTCAATGCTTGCGTCAAGCAAAATCACAACCCCCTTTTTCTGACGAAAGCTCCAGCGGAGGCATTGACCTGTAATGCTGGCGTGCCAAGAATTTTCAAGAGTGTGCTGCGGCGATGTGCAACGGCGGGAAGGACGCTTAGAACTCCTGAAAACGCCGATCTGCTTGCATTGATAATGGCTGCGGGAGAGGGCGGTGGTCTTCGCTGGGAGACCACGGGCTACTGGGACGGAATCTGATCCCTACGATCGACGCGGCGAGTTTCTCGTTGCCGAGTCGGATGATTGCAAAGGACGATTCCATGGCAGGGATGAGTCAGTCTGGAACGACGTGGTCCAGAAGCGAGTGGCACCAGACGCGTGACAAGTGGGCGAAGATTTGGTTCGAGAATCTCGCCCGGTTCCATGGTCGCAAGCCCCAGGCGACCTGGGAATTCACGCCGGACGAGGTGATTGCCTTCCTCCGCGACCACCTGCGGCGCAAGACGCCAGCTTGGAAACGCCTCAAAATCATCCAATCCCTGATCTGCTATCGTCGCTATGTCCAGTCATCACCGTTTGATGATCTGACATTCATTCGAGTGAAGCTTGAAGAACTCGCTCGGGCAGAGAAGGTCAACGCAGCGAGATCGAGGGGATCGGGTGAAGAAGCGGGCGAGGAGATCGAGGACGTCATCGGCCATATCGATCCGAGCGAGCCGGACGTGATTCAGAATATGCGGCGTGCCATACGGTCGCGTCAGGATGGTCTCGAGACGGAAAGAGCGTACGTGTCGAACGTCCGGGCATTCATGCGTGATCGAGGGCTGAAGTGTCAAGCGAATTTTTCCACGATTGGCGCTGCCGACGTGCAGGCTCATTTGACGGATTTGGCAGTGGATGGGAATGTGGCCGCTTCGACTCAGAACCGAGCGTTTTACGCTCTCTTGTACCTCTTTCAGCATGTATTGAAACGCGAACTGGGCGAAGTCAATGCGATTCGCTCGAACAAGGGGAAGCAAATTCCTACCGTGTTGAGCGTTGATGAGATTGAGCAGATTTTTGCGCACTTGCGTGGCGTTCATTTATTGATCGCAAAGCTACTCTATGGTTGTGGGATGCGGATCAGTGAGGCGATGCGGCTGCGGATGAAGGATTTTGATTTTGACCGGATGGTGATCGAAGTGCACGATTCCAAGGGAGGGAAGAGTCGGATCGTGCCGATGCCGGCCAGCGTCGTGCCGGACATTCGGAATTGGATGGAGTCTCGTCGGGTGCTGCATGAACACGATTTAGAACAGGGGCAAGCGTCGGTATGTTTACCGAAGGCACTGGAGCGTAAGTATCCGGGTGCCGCACGCGAATTGAAGTGGCAGTTTTTATTTGCGTCTCACCGTTTGTCACGCGACCCACGATCACGTGTACTGCGACGACATCATTTGCACAAAGATACGTTCCCGGCAAACTTGCGTGCGGCCGTTCAACAGGCGGAGATCCACAAGCACGTCAGTTCGCATGTGTTTCGCCATAGCTTTGCCACACATCTGTTGCGTGAGGGGACCGACATCTGCACCATCCAGGAGTTGTTGGGCCACGCCGATATCAAGACGACTCGCATCTACTTGCACTCGCTCAACCGCGTGGATGTGAAGCTGGTTAGCCCACTGGACCGGATGAGCTCGAATCGTCAAACGATTTCAGCGAACCATGAAGCGGTCGCTGCAAACACACGAGGCTCGGTGCAGGAAGACGCCCGTGGCGAAGGCGTGGCAGTTGAACGATTGGTATCGGAACGAGCGAATCAGGAGCATGGTGTGATTTCCGAGCACGCCGAGGTTGATCACCAGGTGGCGGCATTGATGCGTGCACTCTCGTCGCCCCAAGATCGCTCGCGGCAGAAGCGTCAAGCAGCCCCAGACCCGAAGGTGGCCAGAGGCGTAGGCGACCCAGCGCCACCTTATGCAGCGCCACCTTATCCAGCGCCACCGACAGCGACAGGGTCACTCCGAAAACGGTTGAGGTGGTGGCGCCGCGCGGCGAGCTGAGGGTTCCGTTGCAGCGGTACCCGATCCGTGAGCGATGTTTTCAAGAGAAGACGGAACTGTTCGAGCACAGCGATCGCTACCAAAAATCGGCAAGTCATCCAAGTTGGCCCGTTCAGCGGGAAGGGGAAAACGCATCGGAGGATGCGAAGTATTCCGGGACCAGCGGATCGGCTTGAGCGGCACTCACACCGATGGGGTTTGGGATGTCAGTCGCAGTCGCTTTGTGGTGGCCCCGATTGAAGAGCGGTTGGGGAAAATCCGGCGTCACCAGGCTCGCTTGTGATTAGCCAGTGGGACCGTCCCTACCGCTCACACCCATTTTTTGAGAGACGCTAAGCAGGGAGGCAGGAATGATTGGGTGAAATCCCATTAGCCGCTTGGGCGTTAGCCCCGGTTGAACCAGTTGAACCGCTTGAACCGTGGCTAACGCCAAAACGGCTAATCTACCGAAAGACTCCTGCCTACCTGGTTAGACTTGCAAGCAGTGGCGGTTGGCCATGCTGATGCCGCTGACGATCGCGCCGACGATGCCGACGAAACCTTGATCGGTGCCGCACAAAAAGACGTTGGGTAAATGAGTTGTGCCATCAAGCTGCTTGTCCGGCGCGCCATAAACGGCACCGTTGTCGTGCCATGTGAAGCGGCGAATCGTCTTGGGCGTGAAGACGTCGGTGTCGACGACGTGACGGCGAAAATCGGGCATGAAACGAACCGCCGATTCAATCGCCGCATCGTACTGGATCACTTTCTCGGCGCGGTACTTCGCCTCCGGCAGCGCACACCAATGATCATGGTTGGCCAGCGTCGTGATCCGAATCACCCCTTCGGGCAACTCACCTTCCTCGGCGTCGTAGACGTAATTGTTCGGCGAACAAATCACACCGGTACGCACATCACACAAACGATCTTCGGGACGCTCCCAATGAAACCGCTCGCTATCGTTGTAGAACACAATCGTGCGATCAAACCCGATGTCTTTGGGCAGTTTATCGAGCACCGAAATCGACTCGATGAACGACAACTTGCCAGCGCGAGCGACATCAACTTCGCTGATGTCGTCGCACATCCGCAACGTTTCGATATTGCCTGCGGACGACAAGATCCGCTTGCCTTCGATGACCGTGCCATCGTCGAGCACGACACCGACGGCGTGACCGTTATCGACGTGAATCTTCGAGACACCGCTGCGTAGTTTCAGCTCGCCCCCGAGTCCGCGAAACTTGCGGACCAAGTTCTTCAGGATCAGACGCACGCCTTTGAAGGGACGCCCAAAGCCTTCCAAGTAACAGGCGCGGAACATGATACAGAACTGGCCAAAGTCCATGTCGTTTTCGCGGGCGTTGCCGTACCACATCAAGGGACAAAGCAACATGTCGATCAACAACGGATCGGACAAATGCGTTGCCATCACCTCGCGTGCGGACCGCATGAATAGCGGGTCGCCGCCGTCCATGTCGCTGTAATCCAACAACGAGCCACAGAGCGAGCGAAAGCCATCGATTTGGCCTGGGAATTTTTCAGCGATCTCGTTTTCGAGCTGAGTGATATCGTTATCGAAATCGAGCGACATGCCGGGAAAGCGGATCGACGAACCGTTTTGCTCGGCCAGCTTGAAATCATCCCAGCGAAAACGCAGTTGACGAATCAACTTTGCCAGCGGCCCTTTTTTGTCGCCTTTGCGTGCGAAATTCGTCATCGCATGCAGCCCGACATCGTAATCACGACCGCCCATGCGGTAGAACGAGTTGAGTCCACCGATGGTGTAGTGCCGCTCGAGAATGCAGACGCGTTGGTCGAAATGGGCCAGGCGAATGCCGGCGGCAAGCCCACTCATTCCCGCGCCGATGATAATCGTATCGTACAAAGGGTGAACTTAACTGCTGGCGAATAACGTGGGCGTGGGGATGCGATTCAAAACGACCGCGAGCGACTTTGCGTCTTAGCGAGCTAAGACTTGACGATGTCTTTCATCTTGGGCTCGAGGTAGGAAACCGTCGAGCTCATGCTGGCGAGGTTCCCGTAATCTTCCTCAGGAATTTGAACGCGATGACGTTTGCGAAGTTCCATCACAATGTCCAAGAAATCCATGCTGTCCAATTCCAACTGCTCGCGGAATGGCTTTGCATCATCAAGATTTTCGAGATCATCATCGGGCGAGATGTCTTCGAGAATATCTAGGATCTCGTCACGGATTTCAGCAGGGGTCATTTGTTTTTTGGATTGGAGGAACGGGAAACAGAGATTTTTGGAAACGGGGAGGGCGAACTAAACTCGACCGATGATCACGACCGAGTTGATCCCCAGCATGCCGAAGGAATTGTTCAGCACGTAGTCGACCTGGGCGACCTCTTGAGGCTCGTTGATCACGAGTCCCTTAAGATCACAATCCGGGTCCAGTTTATCGACATTGATTGTCGGGTGAACCACTTGATCACGGAAGGAGGATAAGTTGCCGGCAAGTTCGAGCGCACCGGCGGCTCCCATCGCGTGCCCAATATAGCTTTTCGTATTGTTAAAACGAACCGTGTTGCAGTTCCCAAAAACGCTGCGAAGCGCTTTGCATTCCTGGGCATCGCCGCTGCTCGTGCCGGTCGCATGCGTGCTGACGATGTCGATCTGCTCGGCATCGAGTCCGGCTCGCTTCAGCGCCATTTCGACGCATTGAGCTTGTCGCTCGGGGTTGGGCAAAACGAAGTCGGTCGCGTCGGTATTGATCGCGTATCCAACCAACTCGCCGTAAATCTCAGCTCCACGAGCCTTGGCGTCACTGAGCCGCTCGAGCGTGTACAAACATCCGCCTTCGGCAACGACGATTCCGTTGCGGTCAACGTCAAAGGGGCGGGACGCCTTGGTGGGATCTTCGTGCGTGGCCAGTGCGTTTTGACTATTAAAGCTGGCGAAGATGCCAAACGTGTGAATGCTCTCGCTCGTCCCACCGGCAATCGCAATGTCGCACTCGTTGAGCCGCAGCATCTGAGCGCCTTGGATCAGCCCCGCATTGCCGGCGGCACAGGCGGCTCCGATCGTGTAATGGGGGCCCGTCACGCCAAGATTCAGCGAGATTTCGCCAGCGGGGTTGTTGGCGACCGTGCGCGGATTGTGGTGATGCGACCAGCAACTGGTGTCGTAGTCGAAACCTTTGATGATAAAGATTTCGTTTTCGGTTTCGACATTGCCGTGTTCGGTCACACCGACGTAGATGCCGACGCGTGATTTGTCGACGTTTTCCCAGTCCAAACCGCTATGGGCGATCGCTTCGTTGGCGACGTACACGCCCACGCTGCCGGCGCGTGTACCGCGGCGGACATCTTTTTTCGACTGGTAACGTTTGGTATCGAAATCGCAAATCCCGGCCAGGGTCTCGCCGAAATAGCGGATTTCGTAGGGCTGAACGCCGCTACGCTTTTCCAACAGCGATTGGCGGAACGTCGTCCAATCGTTCCCATTGGGAGCGGTTAGGCCGATACCGGTAATGACGATGCGCTGGTCGTCAGGAAGCTGAGATGCACGATTCGGGGCAATCACGTAGGCAGCTGCCGAAGGGGGTGACTGAAATGGGGGAAGCGGAACCGCTTTTAAAACCGTACGAAAACAGGCAACGCAACGGCTGATTTGGTTGGTTCAGCAAGTGTCGCAGGCTAACAATTCCGATAAAAATTGGCAACGCCCTCAATTTCGCTTGGGGCTCGGAATCGCCGACGGAGCACGGATTCTCGAGGAAAGCCGCTGTCGAGATTGCAAAGGACCGGCGGAATGACACCCAAGCAGGGGTTCGGTTTGCTACCGGAGTGCGGTGGGAGCCCCCTCGCTAAAGCGTTTTTCAGTGGCGTTATTTCCAAATTTCCAAATTTCCAAAACCTGACGCGTACACGAGGGAAAACCACTCTAGACCCGATCCCTCGCTTACGCCTCGGGTGATCATTTGCAGCGAATAACGAGCTAACGTAACTTCATGACGGACGCGGCGGGTGGTGATGCCGATAGCTGTGGGACCTCTTTAGCAAGATCCACTACGGAAACACTACGGGAAGATGCGTCCATCATTGATTGCACGTCCCCCGCAATGCCCCCTAAAGCGGCTCAAACCGGGCACGAAAAAACCGACGCCCCCTTTTCAGGGTGACGTCGGTTTTCGATGTCAACGAATCATGTTGTCAAAGTCACAAGAGCGGTGTGGTTGACAGCAAATCTAATTTTAGAAACCTGAGGGCGATGCGACCGAGCCTGGTTTCTCGTCGTTACCTGTCGCGAGAGGGATTGCGATCGCCGCACCGATTCCACCAAGCAGACCGATGCCGCCAAGACCACCGCCGCCTGCCGAACCGCCAGCACCGCCGCCGAATCCTGAACCGCCACCACCGACGCTACTTCCGCCGCCAGCGAATCCGCCACCACCATGGTGCCCAAATCCGGCCAGCTCGCTGCCGTTAGCCGAAGGAACGGGTTCGGCCATCACACTTGCTCCGAAAGGATCGACCACTCCAGGAATCATCGCGGGAGGGACCATCACAACGGGCAAGGTATTGGACGTGTCGCGGTTCATCACCGAAACGAAGTGATGGCCCGCCTCTCGTTTGCCCGCAACTCCAGCGGGGCTGACGGCTTCGAAGGCGATCGTGGCATAGCCGGTGGGCCCCGCCGCAACGATTCCGTGCGGCCCGCTGCGAACTCCTTTGAATTGGAACTCGCCCTTCTCATCGGCATAAGCTCTGCCAACTGCGATCCCTTTCTGCATCAAGACCACTTCCGTTCCTGCGTGCGAAACGTCCTGGCCATCTTGCTTCAAAACCGAGACAAGTTGCCCGCTCAATAGCCCTCCTTCCTGAAGCTGAATTCGACTTCCCTTTATCGCCAGGTCGCCGTCCACCTGGGAGGAGACCTCGCCGAGTTGGCTGGCATGCTTATTGGAAAATTGCTTGGTAAAGCGATCGATCCAAGGCATTAGCTTCTGGGGGTTCACTTGGGCGAGCGACATCCGAGCGGGGCTAGCATGTGCAGCGGTGTCGGCCTCCGGTTGAACAAACAACAACGTTGAACCATAGACGTTCCCGTTGGACGCGACCACGGCGTAAGGTTGAGCGGACAGCCCGGTAAGGCGAACGATGCCTTGCGGGTCGGCTTGGAATTTACGTGCACTGCCGTTGCGGTCCACCAACGTGACCGTCGCATAGGACAGCGGTTGACGGCTTTCGCCGGCGGGCACGTCGAGTTGCAAAAGCACCTGACCGCCGCGTTGCATCGCCACGGTATTTTCGACCGGCAAGCGGAGTCCCGATTGAGCTTGGGCTGATTGAGCTTGGGCTGATTGGGCTTGGGCTGATTGGGCGTTGGCCGCGTGGACACCGATGGAAGTCGCGATTGCCGCAAATGCGTATAAGATTTGAGTTTTCATTTTAATCACTCGTGATGGCTCCCCGTGTTGGATGCGAGTTAGGAAATTGCCCGCATCTCGGAATATTTCTGCATCCTCACCCCGGAACGAGATAAGTCGCCAGCAAAGCCTACGACACGGCAAATAACAAGCAAGCAAAAACGGCCGATCCCAAGGGGAGTCGTTGCCCCCACCCCCGAAGAACCGTTGGAGGACGACGAACGTTCATTCCCTTCACTAATCGCGGCCTAAAAACGCGTTTTGACTCAAGCGTAGCGTGCGGCAGCGATGGCCGATTCGCTGCCGGGGAAAGGGGGTCGGCGACGGATGAGCTTGAATCATCCCTAAAAGAATCTCCCGGGTCGCGGGCGGGGCATTCGTGTTGCACACCGCGGGTGCGGACGCCGCGTGAAACACGCCCCGGATCGTTGTTGTTTGAAATCCGCCGGAGGGAGACTGAATTGCAGTGGCGTTAAAGTCCACCCAACTTGTACTTTCGGTTCAAGCGGTAGGAGGGTTCCTGCCGATATTAACCTCAATTGAGCGTTCTTGCTCTCCATTCGCACCCACGCTTTCACGACGTCAGGACAGGTTTGATGCGTACGGTAGCCCTCACACTGTTATTTTCCGCCGCGATTACCGCGACCGCTTCCTCAATAGCGACCGCAGAAATCGCCTGGAACGAAAACCTTCGCTCGGCTCACGCGCAAGCCCAAGCTGAAAACAAACTGTTGCTGCTGCACTTCTACAGCGACAATTGTGTTTTCTGTGATCGACTTGAAGAGGGAGCGTTCCAAGTACCGGCGGTCAACACCGCTTTGACTCAAAATTATGTTCCGGTGAAAATCCACGCGGGTAAGAACCCTCAGTTGGTGGAGATGTTCCACGTCACCAAATTTCCTACCGACGTGATTGTCACGACCGCTGGCAAAACATTGTCACATTCCGTGAGCCCGCAAGCGGCCGATCGCTACATTGCGATGCTGCAAACAGCGGTCCCCAAGGCTGGCTCCCCAACCGCTCCGGCTCCGCAAGCTCCTGCGGCTGCCGCACCCGCGGTGGAAGCTGTCGCTCAACAAGCTCCCGCGGCGACAGCGCCTGCTGCAACAGCACCAGCGGCAGCACCAGCGGCAGCGGCGACACCGCCACAAACCGCCGCCATTCCCGCTGCGGCCCCCAATTCACCAGCCCAATTCCCGGGTGGAGCGCAAGGCATCTTGGCCGGGGCACGGACTGACGGCATGACCCTAGGAATGCCTGCACAGCTCAACCCCGAACCCGCTTCGCCCGCGGCGGAGACGGAAGCCGTGCCGGCAATCGATACCGCCCCCGAAATCGCGGCGGCAACCGAAACCACGACAGCACCAGAGTCGAAACCGACCGCAACGGACAAATCGGGACAGCCTGAACTGGCGATGGAAGGCTTCTGTGCCGTAACCGTGATCAAAGAAGATCGTTGGATCGAAGGCCGATCCGACTTTGGTGCGATTCACTTGGGCAAGCTCTATCTGTTTGCGAGTGCCGAAGCGATGGAAACCTTCCTTGCCGATCCGGTCACCTACACTCCTGTGCTAAACGAGATCGACGTGGTTCGCTTCTTTGAAGAGCGACGCATCGTTCCTGGGAAACGCGAATGGGGATTAAAAGACCCCACGCACAATCGCATGTTCTTCTTCGCCGATGAAGCCGCGATGAACCACTTCTGGAACGAGCATCACCGCTACGCTGACGCGGCGATCAAGGTGATGGACCAAGCGGTCAAGGATGCCAACCCAGGCACCTAAACGCGACACCGAAAAACGGCAGCCCCAATAGAGGCCGGATACTGAATACCCCCGAACGCTGCGAAACAGAGATTCTGTTTCGCGGCGTTTGCCGTTTGATCGCTCAACCTTTTTGATCGCTCAACCTTTTTGATCGTTCAACCTTTTTAAACGCTCAACGGCTTTGATCACTCAACGGAGTGATGCTCGACGGGCTCGACATAAGAGGGACGCACCCCGCTGAGGATAGCGATCCCAGCAGCAAAGGCGGCAATCGCCACGGCCAACCAAAGACAGCGTGCGGCGAGTTTGCCAAAGCGATGCTCGACCGCCGCGATACTTCGTAAACGATACGGCCCCGCCCAGGGCCCCACGGCGACCACGCTTGATGCCACAGCGAACACCACCGCAAGGGATCCTACAAGCGGTTCGTCATAACTCATTCAGCTTCCTCTGATCCAGGATGCATGTGAAATGTTGCAATACAGGGATTTTAGCCTGCAAACCGTTGAGCGGGCAGCCGTTTTAGATTTCGGTTGCAGGGACACTGATTACAGGGACACTGATTGCAGGGACTCAGCGACCGCTCAATGCAATCTATTTTCGTAGCGGTGCGGCGTGAACCGTCGGGTCACAGCAAGAAAAAAGGTTCGAACGACACTGGCTTACCCGACACTGGCTTACCCGACACTGGCTTACCCGACACTGGCTTACTCGACACTGGTCGACTCGCGCCGCTCCGCTTGAGGGAGTCCGCTTCGTCTTTCACTGCAGCTCAAGCGTCGGTTTGTCGCAAACGCCGCTCAAGCACACGGATTTGAATGCGTGCGTTTTCAACATCGGGACAGATTCCGACACAGCGGCGAAGGGCCGAAATCGCAGCCTCATAATCATGTTCTAACATCCGACAGCGTGCCAATCCCTGCCATGCAAGGTAGTGATAACGGCAATGCCACAGGCATCCGCGGAACGCCGCTTCGGCTTGCGGAATGTCATCCAAGCCTTGCCAGCAAATCGCCAATTGATGAAACGCTTCGCTGTAACGAGGCGATTGATCCACCAAAATCATCGTCGGTGCTAATGCGGCGGCGTACTCGGCGCCGTCGTTGAGGTGCATCACTTGCAGCAGTTGTTGATGATGACGCGGCGCGGCATCGCGAACCAACAACGCTCGAAACGAATCATCGGCAGCCAGACGCACGCCACGATCGGGATCCGAAAGCGCTTGGCCAAGCGATTCAATCGAACGGTGATCGCCGAGCATCCCTAAGGCCAACGCGGAAGCGCGTCGCATTTCGACATCGCTACGCCGCAGCAAACTTGCCAACGTTGACGCCGAATAGTACTCATCGACTTCAGCGACGAATTGAGGCGAGTTGGCTGACGTGAGATAACGCCGATAGGCGACCGTCAATCGAGTCGTTCGCACGAAGGGAGCAGTCACAAGGGAGTCCATCAAGGTGAGAAAATTAACAGAGGTCAGCCGCGAGTCATGTTTCGCAGTGCGACTGGCATGTTACGCAAGCGACTGGGGGCGGCAAGCGATAACGTCTCGGAGGCCTGCGTCACAAACGCATCCGCCCCCCGCCACCCCGCAGCCATCCCTCCTTGGATCTTCCGCACGTCTGAATCGCGAAACATCGTGATTTCGCGTAGAATCATGTTCAGTTCCTGCGAGTCTAGTTGCCGCTAATGCCCTCGGCAACCAAGCAAACTCTAACTTATCGCCGCGAGTGGTAATTCGATCGGACACTCACGATCGATGCCCCACGTGGTGCGACAAAGCCCGCTCGGACCTGTGATTTGATTCTCCGCAGTCGGCCGCTCCCTAACGCGTCACTCTCGCCTCTCAACTCAGCAATGAAAACCTTCGCTATTTTAACAACGCTGTTACTTTGGGGGATTTCCCAACCTCAACAAACCACGCTTGGGCAGCAGCCACCAACGTCTTCGGACTCCGTTTCGCTTGCCAATCCGTTCTACGCCAAGCTGTCCGCAGGCAGTCGCGCGATCGTCGATGGCAAACCGTTTCGAATCGCGTTAACGGACTTGGCTGATCGCGTGGAGATCCCCGTCATTCTGGATCGCCGCGTGGATCCGTCGTCCATCGTGAACGTGGGATCGATTGGGCCCACGGTGTTTGCGGGAATCCAACGCGTCGCCCAGGCGCAAGATTGCGTGGTGATGCCCATCGCAGGCGTGATCATCGTCGGACGCCCGGCATGGATCGATGCGACAAGCGAAGCGATCTTGTCCGTTGCGTCCGCATCGGAATCGGCTGAATCGTCCCGGATCGATGTCCAGTGGTCCGAGGCGACCACGCCGACCGAGGCGTTGCGTTTGATCGCACGCGCCAGCGGTAAAGCCGAGCCGGCCGATGAACTGCCCCACGACTTGTGGGCTGCGGCCGATTGGAAATCGATCGCCCCGAACGTCGCCAAGACGTTGGTCGTTAGCCAATTCGATTCGCCGGCAGCGGCGGCGAACTCGCCCCCTAGCGAAAAACGCTTTGCCCTCCGCTATCGGCTCGATGCCAATCGGACTCCCGTGATCGCTGCGATTCGTAGCATCGACCGACAAAGCAACGTGAGGAGAGCGGGGCAAGAAATTCGGGCGATGGAAACGGAGGTGACCGCCACCGCGGCAGCCCACCGAGCTGGGATCGAAGCGTTTTTGATCAGCCAATCGGCAAAGCAAGCCGCCAACGTCGATCTCGACAATGCGAACTTGACGCTCAAGCTGCAGTACACCCCGGCCAGCCAAGTGTTCACCAAGTTGGCGGGCGCCGCGGGCCGTGCCTGTCAAATCGAAGCGTCGGCCGAAGCGGCCTGCGGCAAATTGATCACGATGAGCATGGAGCAAGCGTCGCTGCGCCAATTGGTTGCCGAAGTGGCCTTACAAGCTGGAGTGCACGTTCGTTGGAGCGACGCGGTGCTGGTCGTCTCGGCACCGTAGCGTGTTCGAGCGAAACCGCGGCTGGAATCCGTCTCCAACGTCACCCCAGTCTGCAACGCCCGCATTGATCGCAACCGCATTGATCGCAACAACGTTTAGCGAACTCGTTTAGCGAACTCGTTTAGCGAACTCGTTTAGCAACGCGCAGGCGACGATCCGTCGCTGATTCCCTAGGCCGCGTTGACGCTACGCGTCGGCTTGTGCTTTCAGTTCGGCTTGCCGCAGCCCTTCCACCAATTTCTGAATTTCGGCAACGGGCAACTCTTCCGTTCTCGCGTTTTCGGAATGCCCGAGCGCGCCGAGCACTTCGTCGACTTGCCGTTTATCCAACCGCCCCTTCATGCCGCTGACGACGACGCTGCGCAGGAACTTGCGGCGGTGAAAGAACAGCGCGCGGACCGTTTCATGAAAGTAGCGTAGATCCGGAATTTGTGCGCGCCACTCGGGCTGGGCATCCAAGCGGATGATAGCTGAATCGACGTTGGGTCGCGGCCAGAACACTTTGGGGGACAGGATGCGAACGATGCTGCATTTGCATAACGATTGCAACCAAACGCTCAGCGCTCCGTAATCCTTGCTGCCGGGTTCCGCGATAATTCGATCGCCGAGTTCTTTTTGAATCGTCGCGACCACGACATCGGGCGAGGGAGTTTCGAGCATCAAGTTGCTAATGATCGGCGTCGCGACGTTGTAAGGCAAATTCGCCACGAGCAAGAAGCGAGCGTCGTCACCGATGCGCTGCATCGCGTCGCGAATCTGTACCATCATGTCGGGACGCAGGGTGTTTTTATTGTGCAATGCATCACCGTGCAGCAACCGTACATTGGGCCGCCACCCCACTTCTTCCTTCGCTAAACGATGCAAGTTTGCATCAATCTCGATCGTCAACACCGCTCCGGCGGCATCGGACAATCGCGAGGTCAACGAACCGACCCCGGTGCCCACCTCTAACACGACGTCGTCCTTGCGCAGTTCCGCTGAATTCGCAATCAGGTCGACAAGATTCAGGTCGATCAAAAAGTTTTGGCCATATCGCGAGACCGGTTGCAGCCCGGCGGCGGTGAGTCGCTTGGAAAGATACGATGCGGTTTGTCGTGGCTGGTTCACGTGCTTAGAGTCTTTGGGTTTCTAGTGACAACGATCGATCAAAGTGACAATGATCAAAGTGGACGTTGAAATGGGGTTCAGGAGCGTTTAGCGGAAAAGCAAAGCAATGACGGTAACGAAAAAGCAATGGCAGTAACGAAACGGGGTGCGATTAAGATTTGCTGCATTCGAGTGAACGTTGGACGTATTTGGCCAAGACGTCCGTTTCCAAGTTGACGCGGTCGCCGATCACCAAGCGTCCCAGCGTCGTTTGATCCAACGTGTGGGGAATCAACGCCACACTAAAGCAGTCACTTTCCACATCCACCACGGTTAAGCTTACCCCGTCGACCGCGACGCTGCCTTTGGACGCGATCTGAGAGATCCAATTTTCGGGTACCGAAAAATATAAATTCGCCCAAGGGGGATCGTCTCGGCGCTCTTTTAGGGTCACCACGGTGTCGATATGGCCGGTCACATAGTGGCCTCCCAATCGATCTCCGACCGCCAACGATCGCTCCAAATTGACAGGACTGTCGACCTCGAGCTGCCCCAAATTGGTTCGCGAGAGGGTTTCGGCCCCCGCTTCAAAGCGGAGCCGACCGCCATTGATTTCGATAACGGTCAAGCAACAACCATTAATCGCAATACTGTCTCCGATTTGGACTCCTTCGCAAATCGCAGCGGCCTCAATTTGGAATTGCCTTCCCGGTGCCTCGATTCGGATCTCAGAAATACGTCCGACCGTTTCGACAAGTCCCGTGAACATCAGTCTATAAATTCTCTGGCGAGGAAAGATTTGGAGGCAACCGATTTGCAGGCAACCGATTTGCAGGCAACCAGCCCCGTTTTGGATTCAGTGACGGGTAGCCACAGCGTGCCGCATTGGACAAAATGCCGACGGTTTGCACAACGCAGTCCGCTGCGATTCGCCGCATTTACCAAACAACTTACCCACTTTTTCGACAATACTCCTCTTTCAGCAAAACCTACGAGGCCCCCAGATGACTCTGATCGAAGCAATTCACGCGCGGCAAATCCTTGATAGCCGCGGAAACCCAACGGTCGAATGCGAAGTCCTGCTGAGCGACGGCGCTCACGGACGTGCTGCAGTCCCCAGCGGAGCGAGCACCGGTGCTCACGAAGCATGGGAACTTCGCGACGGCGACAAATCGGTCTTCATGGGCAAAGGTGTCCAAACGGCGGTCAATAACGTCAACACCCAAATCTCCGAAGCGCTCGAAGGACTCGACGCCACCGATCAAGCGGCCGTCGATGCCACGATGCTCGAACTTGACGGTACTCCCAACAAGAAGAACCTCGGTGCCAATGCGATCCTCGGCGTTTCACTCGCTGTCGCGCACGCCGCCGCCGCTTCGACCGGCCAACCGCTCTACCGCTACCTCGGGGGTGCCGGTGCTCGATTGTTGCCCGCGCCGATGATGAACATCATCAATGGGGGTGAACACGCCGACAACGGTGTCGACATCCAAGAATTCATGGTCATGCCACTCGGCTTCGAGCGTTTCAGCGACGCCCTTCGCTGTGGCACCGAAGTGTTCCACAACTTGAAGAAAGTGTTGTCCGACAAGGGCTACAGCACCGCCGTGGGCGACGAAGGTGGCTTTGCTCCCGACTTGAAGAGCAACCAAGAAGCGCTCGACGTGATCATGACCGCGATCGACAAAGCGGGCTACAAGGCTGGAGAACAAGTCTTCATCGCCTTGGACGCCGCTTCGACCGAGTTCTACGACAGCTCGACGAAGAAGTACACGATCGACAAGAAAGAATTGTCGGGCGACGAAATGGTCGACTTCTTTGCCGATTGGTGCAACAAGTACCCGATCTGCAGCATCGAAGATGGCTGCGACGAAGACGATTGGGACACCTGGAAAAAGTTGACCCTGAAATTGGGCGACAAAGTTCAATTGGTCGGCGACGATTTGTTCGTCACCAACGTCGAACGACTCCAACGCGGTATCAACGAAGGCATTGCCAACAGCATTCTGATCAAGGTCAACCAGATCGGAACGTTGACCGAAACGATCGATGCAATCCAACTTGCCAACCGCAATGGCTACACCGCTGTGACGAGTCACCGTAGCGGTGAAACCGAAGACGCGACCATCGCGGATCTCGCCGTCGCGCTCTCCACCGGACAAATCAAAACCGGTTCGGCAAGCCGCAGTGACCGGATGGCCAAGTACAACCAATTGCTACGTATCGAAGAGATGCTTGGCGATGCCGCTCAATACGGCGGACCGTTGTTCCAAAAACGATCGTAAATCGTTAGCGATCGCCTGGGGACGATTTGTCTCCGAAAAGCGACACTCGCTTGTGACGATTTTGAAGGGGCGATGTTTTAAGAACATCGCCCCTTTTTTCATGGCCGCCTCGACAATCGAGTAGGCTACATTGATCCGCTGTGATTCGCTTCGCCGTTAGGCGTTAGCTCCAGCAAAACGCGGGAACGGTGGTTAACACCCAAACGGCGCAGGCAGCACACGAGAGATGCCTGCTTGCTCCCTTTGCCGACATTCGATTTGCCCCCCCAATCCAGAGACTCCGTGACGATGCAAGTCCTTGCTGAACAACCGCTTCTCATTTCGTTGATGGTCGGCCTGATCGGCGGTGCCTTACTTTACGGGTGGACCCAAACAGGCAAACGAGCCGCCGCGATTCTGGGGCTTGTCTTTTTATTGTTGATCCCCACGGTCTGGATCGTTTCATCGATGATGGTCACCGATCGCGAACAAATCGAGGCGATCATTTACGAAGTCGCTGCGGCGGTGGAAGCCAACGATCACGACGCGGCGCTAGCGTACATCAACGATCCGAACGCCAAGGCCCAGGCGGCGCAAGAGTTGCCGAACTATGTCTTCAGCCTCGCGCGGGTGAATCGCATTCGCAGCATCACGATCGCCCAGGGCAGCTATCCGTTGGAGGCCGATGTCGACATGAGTGTGAAAGTCGACGTCAGCAGCAAGAGCGGGAGCATCCGCGACTTTCGTATTCCACGTCGCTTGCTGCTGCGATTCCAAAAAGACTCCAACGATCAGTGGAAAGTCGTCAAGTACGAACACATGCCAATCGCGGGCGGCCCCGATCAATACACCACAGGGAACTAGCACATTTTCATCTTTGATGTAGCTACCGTCGCCAGAGTGTGGACCACGTTCTGGTGAACGCAGCTACATTTTTTACCTACGTCATTTCTCAAATCGCTCTCGCTGGACAGCGTCACTTCGCCCGAAGGACGCGTTACCTCTATACCCGACGCGTCCGTTTTGAAGTGACGTGATTGCGATGCGTTTGGGGGGGGGCCGAAGGCCAAGCAATGGCCCTAATCATTGGCCCCGTGCTGCGCTACAGCTAGGAATGACGGTTGAAGCGATTCGCCGTTTTGGCGCTCGAGCAATTTTGAAAATTGACGTGGGATTCCAAACACCGCGGCGTTCGCCACTCGTCGGGCTCAACGGGCTGTGCTATCCCCCTCATGCTTGCCTTCGTCACGATCGCCACGAAGGCCAATGATGCTCACGACGATCGTCGCGATCGTGACTGACAATTGTTGAGAATCAACCGCGTTCGCGAGATCCACGCCGCCCCCCTAACAGCGTTAGCGGAGAGTGAAGTCAGGACGTAAATCGTTACGAAACGATGACTGAATAACGGCACGTCCTGCTAGGTGTGAGGCAGAAAAGACGGCTAAAACACCGTGTTTTCACCAATTCTCAAATTTTCTTTCGGCTTTCGTGTTCGTTGTGACCAGACGTGTCCAGCCGCCTGCGATTCTATTCATGTCGCCCAACGGTACGGGGTGACACGCAAACGACCTCCACGCTATCACGGAAGAAAATCTCATGGCTAAGTTCTACGTTCAATGTGGCTCGATCGAAACCATTCTAGCTGCTGATTCGGCGGAGTCGGCGGCAATGAACGCACTGGACCAGATGCTGCAAACCCATTTGTGGATTTACGACGACAGCGGACTCAGCGAGCAAGATTGCCGAGATCATTTGATGATCGAAGCGTTGCTGCACCTCGAACCGTCGGTGCGCATTAGCGAACAAGGCTTTCACCGTGACGATGCGATCCAAATCGGCACCCCTGAAACGATTGAAATGTGGCACCGTTTGATGGTGGGGATGAAGCGGTTGTTTGCCTCGGCGGGGCTGGCAACTCGATCGATGACTTCGATCGGCTCGGCTCCCATCGCCGCCTTCACCGCCCCCCGCATGCCTCGATAAGGCGGCCGAAAGAAAACAGTCTCCCAACCCGATGCGTCCGTTTTGAAATGGTGTTTTTAGCCACGACCGTGGCGACAGCATAAAGCCTGGGGGCTCGCGCCCCAGGCTATGCGTGCTACCGCATTTTTAAATCCTTGCGTTGCCCGGTACGCGAACTCTCGCGTGCCGCCACCAAGATACTGCTGGCACAATAGACGTCATTCAAGTCGCTCATGTTTCGCACCAAACTGGTGACCGCTCGATAGAACTGCGTCAACAATTGTTGGCCCACGGGCAACTCGGTTTCCAATGATTCGACATGTCGGCCGGCATCGTCAAACCACACCAACGTGGAGGGCAGATCGATAAAGGCCACGCCACGTTCGCAACAGATCTGCATCGCCGATGGAGGCCGAAAACTAACCGCTTCGTGCCACGTCGGACGAATGTAACTACCGCAACTGATCTGGGCGGTAACAGCCGGCTTCGCTTTCTCGCCAGCAAATTGCAGACTCATGCATTCGTAATCGGCCGGCGAGGTATGGCTGAGCCCCGTCGAGACAACGGACTGCGGTTCACGCCCCACGACGTAGCGACACCAATCAATTAATTCGATCAACTCTTGCTGTAACGGGTTCACCCCCACGATGTTGGCCTTGGGGGGGGCGGGATCGACTTGCACGCGACGATGGCAAAAGACGAGACGCGGAGGCCCCAGATGGGTTGCAATCAACTCCTTCATTCGCAGGGTTGCCGGGGCAAACCGCTTCGGGAACTCGGTCATGAACGCGACGCCACTGCGGTCGATCACATCGCGAATTTTCCCCGCTTCGACAGGATCAAAATCCAAGTCGCCGGCCCAATAAATCGCCTTGCCCGCATCACAAGCCGCCAACATCGGCAACCATCCGAGCCAACTACGCTGCAACACCAAGACCGCATCGATGTCACAACGCGAGACGAGAGCTTGGTAGCCATCGACCGGATCCGCCTGGAAATCGGCAGCGGCGTTCTCCGCTAATTTCGACACGGTGCTAAAGACCGCACGCACATCAAACCGGTCCTGCAACATCTGCAACGCAGGCCGATGGCGGGTTTGCCAAGCGTCCCCCAGCCCAATCAATCCGATGCGAAGCTTCATACATTTCCAATCGAACGAAAGTTCGTGTCAGCGAGAACGCGGCGAAAAAGGTCCCAAAGCGCCCCGCCTTCCCAGAAAACCGCAGCACAATACCGACTTCTGAAAAATTTTCCCGAGCCGAATGCAGGTGGGTGCGGCAACTTAGCACAGTGCTTTGGCACGCCCGAAACCGTTTACGAACAACAGTTTAGCGTTGCAGCCCCCAAAAAACAAAGTTCTAAAGAACAAAATCAAGATTCTCCATCAAGATCAAATTTCTCGATTTCGCTCGGGTCACCCTTGTGACCGCCAAACGCATCCATAGAATCCTCCCAACTCACCGGTAACCACGAACCGGCAAACATGGACTAGTTTAGCTAGCAAGTGGATTCGGTGAGATAGGCAAGCTTAGGAAGCGATATGCAATTGTGTGCGTTTGGGGCTCAATCGAGGGAACGATTGAATTCACCCGATCGCGGCATTCCTTCTCAAGCAAGCCCCACCTTAGCCAACAGTTAGTTTTCAGCAGCGTAAAGCAGAATTGCGTCTCGTGGGCGAAATTCACTGAAAACCAGGATCCGATCGCGAGGCGACCGGAGACGACGACTGAATCATGGAAGTGGCTAAGGTGCCAGCGAAGGAATCTTGTCTCAACATCCTTGTGGTTCTCCTAATTCACTTTTGAACGAGCGGTCATTGCGATGATTTCTCGATCCGGTCGGCAGAGTGCCGCCGCCCACAGGAGATGTTCATCCAAAATCTAGGGAGTCTGGAATGGTTTCGTTGCTTTTCGCTTTGATTTTGTCCACCGTGACAAGCGAACAACAGATGCAGCAGAACTACGCTTCGGTTTACAAGCAATCGATTGAAGAAAACAAGCCGCTAATGGTCATTGTCAGCGCCGATTGGTGCCCGGCATGCCAAGTCTTGAAGAACTCAACGCTCAAGCAAATGGCCCAGACGGGCGAATTAAATGACGTCTGTGTGGCCGTCATCAATAAAGACCTCGAGCCTGAACTGGTTCAACAGCTCACCAAGGGTGAGAACCTGTTGCCTCAGATCATCATGTTCACCAAGTCCGAGTCGGGCCAGTGGAATCGTCGCCGCTTGATCGGTTTCCAACCGAAACAACCGGTTCGGTCGCTGATTCGAAAGGCGATCTTGGACCGGCAAGGCTAACTCGCTACGATCGAATTAACCGCAAACACTCGAAGCGTTAGTTGTGACCCCGGTTCACTACTGACGCTTTTTTTTGTCATATCGGTTATCCTGTGTAGCGATTGACCGTACTCGAAATCGACTGAAATCGAAATCAACAAGGCAGACCCAAAGCATGAGTTTCTCTGAGGACCTGGACCATCTGATTCGCACTGACGAACCTCTCTCACCGTTGGTTTGGCTTGGTATCGGCGGCCCCGCTCGTTTTTTCGCGGAACCGGTCGACGAAGCCGAGCTGCAACGGATTTATCGTGAAGCGAGTGAAGCAGGGCTCGCCATCCGCATCCTCGGCGGGGGTAGCAATGTGTTGGTCCGCGAATCGGGCTTTGATGGCTTGGTGATTTCGCTGGCCGCTGCAGCCACCAGCGAATTGGCGATTGAAGAAAATAAGTTGATCGCCGGCGCTGGTGCGAAATTATCGCACGCAGTGATCAAATCGGTCGGCGCCGGGCTAGGCGGACTCGAACACCTCGTCGGGATCCCCGGCACCGTCGGCGGCGCGGTCGTGGGCAACGTATCCAACGGCGGCCGTGACATCGGATCGGTCGTGGAAAGCATTACGGTGATCGAAAACGACGGTACCACCCGCGTCCTAACGCAACACGAAGCGGGCTTTTCCCACCGCAAAACGTCGCTCAATGGCCTCGGGGTCCTGAAGGTCACCTTCGCACTTGAACCCCGCGATGTCTCGGCGTTGACCAAACGGATGCAGAAACAGTGGATCAGCCGCAATGCCGCTCGCCCCAGCGAACAACGCCGCATCGCCACCCCGTTTGTCGATCCCGATGGAATCCCCGCCAATACGTTGATCCAAAACTGTGGTCTGGCGGGGGTTCGCGAGGGGGAGGTGTCGCTCGACACGACTCATCCTCAGTACTTGATCGCTCATACCGGAGCGACGAGCGAACAATGCCTGAAATTGATTGAACGCGTACGTGAACAGGTGCTCCTGCAAACGGGGATCGACTTGCAATTGAATCTACAGATTTGGTAGACAAGCGACTTGGCGATCCGACTCGCAGCGAGAACCGGATCGCAAGCGGAACCGATTTTTCGGCGATGCGAACCCCGACGCGGCGCATGGTGCGACGAAACAACAATGGATTGTAAGAGGCAACCCCGGTGGCGATGAAATCGAATCGCGAAGACCGCCCACGCCCGATTCGCGACCTGATCCGGCGGCTGATCGTGGCCCCGGCGGCGTTATCCTTCATTTGGCCTGTGTTGCTGATCGTGGGCGGCTACGTGGCCTGGGATCGTTGGGGTGCCGAACACGTCGCCTCGCAATTCTATGGCGTCCAACTCGACCAAATTAAGGTCACCGCGCCCCCGAACTATGTCCGCACCGATGTGTCGGAGACCGTTTTTCGCGACACCGCTCTCGACCAACTTTCGCTGCTGGATGTCCAAGCGACCGCCAAAATTGCCTCGGCGTTTTCAACCCACCCGTGGGTCAGCCGAGTGATCAGCGTCCGTAAATTGCCGGGAGGCAACGTGGACGTTCATCTCGAGTATCGACGCCCCGTCGCGATGGTCCATGTCTTCAAACCCAACCAAAGCGAGTCAGGCAGTTTCTTTTTCCCGATCGATGGCACCGGCACGCTACTGCCGACGACCGAGTTCGCTCAATCCGAGACGCTCGACTACATCCATATCGAGGTGCCCGACGTCTATCCCACCGGCGTCGTCGGCGGACCATTTGGCGACACGCGGGTAGAAGCCGCAGCGAGGCTTGCCGGCGTCTTGTCCAGCGTTCGAGAGCAAGCCAAAATTCGCGCGATCGGAGTCCATGGCGACGCCCGACAAAACGACGCCCCCCAACTTGAAATCACCACCACCGACAATCGCCGATTGTTCTGGGGCAATCCGCCGGGGCTCGAAGAACGAGGGGAGCGCACCGTTGAGATGAAGATCCAGGCGTTGATCAGTGGCGAAGAGATCACCAATGCCGATCTGCGACTGGCCAATCGGCCCCCGTCGGAATGATCGCTTCGCAATGATCGCTGCTGTCACCCCAAGGGGTTGCGGCTAAGGTGGATGAAACCCAATCATCATGCCACCCAATCATCCCTCGCTTACACGTTTTGAAGTTGCGAGTTTTCCGCGACGGAATATCACTCGTGACTCGGTCTCTCGCTTACGCTTCGGGTTATGATTAGCTGGAAAAAACGGCAACCTCATAACCTTAAATCCTGACGCGTCGGGTCATGAAATATCGGGGCGAACGCTGGGCTGTTCCAACGGTGGCATTGTCGCCGGAATGGTTTACACGGGCTCCATTCCACGGGCTTGCTTTCACTGGGGCTTGCTTTCACTGGGGCTTGCTTTCACTGGCGCCAACGGCGTTAAGCAACCTAGCCCAGGGCAGGGTTTTGCGAGCACCGCGAGTAAGCCGCAACCTAGGCGGTTACGCGTCTTTCGCGGCCCAGACCAGAAGGGATGACACCGGCGTCTATCTTGCTTTGGGGTTTAGGGCGATTGCCGCGCGACTCGGCTCACCGGTTGCTCGCCCGCCTCTAGCACCGGCAACCCTACTTGTTGGAGATGCTGCTTTACCGCGATCCATTGATGTTCGCTCAGTCGTGCTTTGGCTAACGACCAAAACTCGCGGTCATTGACCATCAACATCGCAAGCGAACGAGGCGTATCATCCACTCGCGGACGAAGCATGCGAAGCGTCTCAATCACACGAGTTTGTTGCTCTAAATCAAAATCGGTTGCAAGCACTTGCTGCAACATCGGAATGACGGGTGTCCCCCAACTTAACAATTGGCGTTGCGCCGACATACGAACCCCTTGGCGTGGCGAGCGAAGTTGCTCGGCGCACCGGGCCACATCGTCCAAACCGATCTGCGGCAATTTGAATTGATCACTCAGCACCGATGCATGAATTTGATCTGAAAGTTCGGCGAGCGATTCTCCCCGCAATACCCGTGAGATCAAATTCCCATAATGAAGATCAAATACGAGGGGGTCCTGCAAACGCAGGTGAAAGAGCGTCGTACCGCGGTAGGTTTGGGTGTCTGCCCCACGCGTAATCTCCCAGCGAATCATTCCGAATTCAGGTTGATGCAAGACACAACGTTCGCCCGTGCTGAGCCATTCTGAATCGATCTTCACATCGCTGGCCTCCTGCACGCTTAGCGTAAGATGTTGGCCCGAGGGCAGCGTGGCGGCACGTTGGGCAGGGGACTGCGAAAAAACGGGCGGCGCCGAATGGGAGCGATGAGAAACATAGTGCAGCGAGGGAATTCCCCGTACCGCGGTGACGATAATCCGTTCATAACCGTCTTCGCCACTCCGCTGTTGAGCCCCCTTACGATGCCGCGGGGGATTGAGCCCTAAACGGCCTTGAATCAACTGGAACTGCACCACGCCGCTGGCTGAAAAGAAGGTGTCCGGTTGTGGCGAGGCTCGCCCTAAGGAAAGACGCTCAGCCTCGGGCGGGCTTTGAGCAAAAGTCGCCACGTATGAAACGGACAAGCCGAGAACAACGGCTAACAGCATTCGCCACTTCATCCTTGGACCCCTCAACTTTCCTCGGACTCACTCCGAGCCTCGTGGCGTGAACCACGTATGGTGTGAGGAAGCGGGGCGATTGAGCACCAGCAAGCGACGTTGCCAGCGGCGACAATCACCTGACCTTCCCCGCATGATTGGGTGCAACTTGGTATCAGTGAACGCGCATGGGCCGTGCCCGATATCGGGCACGGCCCGACGAGTCTTTCTCTATTATCGCCATAAAACTCCAATCGTTTGAAGAGAACTTTGACGCAACCTCCCCGAGTAGCGGAAAACCGCCCCCCGTTTCCCTAATCCTCACCCCCCGCGGAATCCGCAAATTCGGGGGACATTTCCCCTACACGATCGCATGTGGAACGCACCGCCGGTGGGGCGCGTGCAGGTCGGCAGGACACGATCGCATCAGCAGGGTCGATCGTTTTGACTGGTTACCCCAACGCTCCTGCCAAAATCTCGTTGCCTGCGAACTAGACAATGCGTATGTTTGAACTGGAAGCCACGACGACAGCTGAGTCGTCTCTTGTGCAGTGGAGGCACAGCGGTAGGAAACAGGCGTGAAACACACCTGTGCGGTCACACTCTCTTCAAAGTTGACCGGAAGTATCGGAATATTTGCATCGACCCATTCGCCACTTTTCGGCTTGGTCGGGTTAGCACGAATCTCCCATCTTTCCAGCACACCGTTTTTTTGACCAGGCACCCTTTGTGTCCTATATTCCCGTAGCTGTGTGGTCTGAGCGTCTTTGCACAGCTTCATCTAAACATCACCTCCCTGATGTTTAGGGGATCCTCCCGAACGATGCTCCACTGGATTTTGCTCGTATGAATCGGATCTCCCTGATCTCTATTCGTCTATCCGCTGGATATCTTTTCAGTCTGGTTGCCGCAGCGTTGCTGCTCAGCCACACCAGCCCCCTTTCCGCTCAGGTAGTCACCGCTGCCGAAGCGATCGCGGTGCATCCAGAACAGCAGGCGATCCAACGCGGACTCGAACTCGAACAGGAGCGATTGTGGGCCGATGCGGTTCGACATTACGAGGAGGCATCGAAAAAGTATCCCGCTAGCAAGTCGATCTATCAACGATTGACGATTGCCAAGCTGCATTATGACGTCAACCGTCGCTACCAAGACTCAAGCTACTTGGAATCGGTCAAGCGTCTTTCCGGCGAACAATCACTCGACTTGTACGCGGAGATCCTTGCCAACTTACAAACCCATTACGTCGATCACGTCGATTGGGCCCGCGTGATGCTGCATGGCACCGCTGCGGTAGAGGTCGCATTGACCGAAGAGAAGTTCGTCGAACAAATGCTTCCCCATGCGGACCCTGCCGCGGTGGAGCGATTTCGGCAAAACGTGCATCACCAATTGGCCAACCGCAGCACGGCGACTCGCTTTGATTTGCGAGCGAACGTGGCCTATGTAGCGGCTTTGGCAAAATCCGAAATTGGGTTGTCGCCAACCGCCACCGCATTGGAATTCATGAGTGGTGCCGTATCGACACTCGATCCTTACACTCGCTTGTTGTCGGGCGATCAACTCGACGAAATGTTTTCGAACATCGAAGGCAACTTTGTCGGTCTAGGGATTGAATTGAAAGCGGAAAGCGACTCGCTGCGAATTTTATCGGTGATCTCAGGCGGCCCCGCTGAGGAAGCAGGCTTGATCGGCGGCGATCGCATCATTCGTGTCGAACAAACCGAAACCGCCTCCGCAGACCCAGGCTACGCGGCCGATCTGTTACGCGGTCCCGAAAACTCATTCGTTTCGCTGGGCGTGTTGCGAGCGGACGGAAGCAAGCATGATCTGAAAGTCGAGCGTCGCCGCGTGGAAGTGCCTTGTGTGGAAAACGTCCACATCGTTGACACCGAAAACCGTGTCGGCTACCTGCGACTAACGAACTTTCAAAAAACAACCACTCGCGATATCGAACAAGCACTCTGGGACTTGCACCGCCAAGGGATGAAGTCGCTGATCCTGGACGTACGTGGCAATCCCGGCGGATTGCTTTCGGCGGCCGTGGAAGTAGCGGATCGCTTTCTCGGTGACGGACGGATTGTGACCACCCGTGGTCGCAACGCTCGCGAGAACTTTGATTACACCGCTCATCGCTCGAACACTTGGAACATTCCGTTAGCGGTTTTGATTGACCGCGACAGTGCGAGTGCGAGTGAAATTTTTGCGGGAGCGATCGCCGACAGCGGACGCGGTGACGTGATCGGCGAGACCAGTTACGGCAAAGGCAGTGTCCAAGGGATCTTCCGCATGCAATCCGCCAAGTTTGGACTTTGCCTAACCACGGCCAAGTTCTACTCACCCAGCGGCCGAGCGATCAGCCTAAACGGAGTCACCCCAAGCGTGCCGGTTGAACCGACCTACATCGCCGCTCGCCCCAATTCCAATGGTGAAATGACCACCGACCGTGAAGACGCTGTTTTGCAACGAGCGATCTCGCGATTGTCGGACAACAATTGGATCAGCCGCCGACCGCAATAAGCCGATCGAATGCAAACGATCGCGACCCGAGACGAAAAAAAATCCCGCTCCAATGGAGCGGGATTTTTTTTTTGCGGAAGAGGCACTTATCGAATTTTACACCGCAGTGGATCTTGCTAATGATCCCCATGCTGCATGGATCTTTAGCAAGATCCATTACCTCCGCTGTTACTTCATTCCGCGAATTCCAAACCCTACTGAGTCTTCACGCCCACGGTACGCAGGTGCAGCTCGGTGAGTTGTCCCGAATCGACTTCGCCGGGAGCCTCGGTCATCATGTCGGTGGCTTTTTGAGTCTTCGGAAACGCGATCACTTCGCGAATGTTCTCCAGCCCCGCCAACAACATCACCCAGCGATCCACGCCGAGTGCGATCCCGCCGTGTGGCGGTGCCCCGAAACGAAGTGCGTTGAGCAAGAATCCGAAACGATCTTCGGCGGTCGCTTCATCAATCCCCAACAACTCAAACACTTTCGATTGAGTCTTGGAATCGTGAATTCGAATCGTCCCTCCGCCCGCTTCGCTACCGTTGATGACCAAGTCATACGCTTGCGCGCGACAGGCCTTCGGATCGCTTTCGAGCTTTTCTAAATCGCTCGCCAACGGAGCGGTGAAGGGGTGATGCATCGCCGTCCAATTGCCCGATTCTTCGTCACGCTCGAACATCGGAAACTCGGTGATCCAACTGCAATTGAGTTGATCGGGGCCGTACAGCTTCAGCTCGGCACCTAAACGCTTGCGAAGTGCGTACAAGCCCTTACAGGTGACTTCCCAAGTATCGGCCAAGAACATCAACAAGTCGCCCGGTTCTCCCTGCATCAATTCCTTGATCTCGGCGAGATGAGCTTCGTCCAAATTCTTGCTGATCGGGCTCCACAATGTGCCGTCGTCTTCCACACGGAACCAAGCCAAACCTTTCGCCCCGAACTCTTTGACGTATTCGGTCATTTCGTCGATTTGGCGACGCGAGTACTTCGTGGCGGCCCCTTTGACGTTCATACCACGGACATAGTTACCGGCATCAGCGGTAGCTCGGAAAACACGAAAATCGGTTTTCTTGGCGACCGAGGTGACGTCAACGATCTCCATGTCAAAACGCAAATCGGGTGCGTCATGACCGTAGCGACGCATCGCTTCGTCGTAAGTCATTCGCGGAAGAGGAGTTTTGACCTCTTTGCCAAGCACTTCTTTGGCCGTCCGAGCGACCAAGCCATCAATCAACGCCATGATGTCATCGGCATCGACGAATGACATTTCGAGGTCGAGTTGGGTGAACTCGGGTTGGCGGTCGGCTCGCAAGTCTTCGTCGCGGAAACACTTCGCGACTTGCACGTAGCGATCGAACCCGGCGACCATCAGAATTTGCTTGTAAAGCTGAGGCGATTGCGGCAACGCGTAGAATTTTCCAGCGTGCACACGGCTGGGCACCAAATAATCGCGAGCTCCTTCGGGAGTGCTGCGACCGAGGATCGGCGTTTCCACATCGATAAAATCGTGCTCGGCAAAGTAGTCACGCATCACCTTGATGATGCGACTGCGTTGAATCAACGCGTTTTGCATCTCTTTGCGGCGCAGGTCCAAGAAGCGGTACTTCAGCCGCAGATCTTCGCCTGGCATATCACTTTGGCCGGGAGTGAATGGCGGGTTGGCACAAGCGTTGAGGATTTCGACGTGCTCGCAGCGAACTTCGATCGCTCCGGTAGGCAATTTATCGTTTGTTTTGCCCTCGAGCCGATCGGCGACCTTGCCTCGGATCAGAATCACGCTTTCGGCCGGGATTCGCCCCGCTTCGTCAATCAACTTGGCATCCGCTTCGGGAGGCCCCATGACGACCTGCGTCAGCCCGTAACGATCGCGCAGATCGATAAAGACGGCGCCGCCATGGTCACGTTTGCTGTCGACCCATCCACAGAGGGTCACTTCGGTTCCAATATCAGTCTTGCGGAGTTGTCCGCAGGTATGGGTGCGTAGCACAGATCGATCGGGGGCTAGGGAAACGGAATGGGTCAACGAGCAGGATTCTAGCCGCCCGAGTTGCTTTTGCTGAGTGGGGGCAAACGCCCGTGGAGCTAAAAGAAAAGCCGGCTTCGGTAACGAGGCCGGCTTTGGCTAGTTTTACATCCTGCGGACGCCGCCAAGGAACAAACGCGAGCGTGCCTCGCGAGTCCCTAGGGAAAGTGGCTACGAGGGGAGGGCTTAGAGCTCGGTTCCGGGAGCTTCATCGGCGAGCGAGGCGTCTCCCTTCTGTTTTGGTGCCTTGAAACAGAAAATCAGAATCAAGTACAAAATCGCCATCGCCGCGGGGACCAATGCAGTCGCTCGAATCGCCATCCGACTGCCGTATAGGGCCGCTTCGCTGGTCGGAGCCGCATCGACCGGGGCATATCCCTTGTTGGTTTGCCACCAATCGTATTGGTTGCGAAGTCCCTCGAATTTCTTGCTCGACCATTCCTCGCCGGCGATCGTCTTTTCGTTCTCAATCGACGCCCCACTATCGGCAAGCATCCCCGCTTTCGCCCCGTCGATGCCGACGATCGGTGGGAAGACCAAGAACTGGTTCTCGTTAGGAGCTTTCACTCGCTCGAACGTTTCCGGAGCGTTCGCTTGGATGTACTGCGACGAGAAGTAATCTTGCTTGTATCCAATTCCAGGGCCGCCCAGCAATCCAGCCGAGGTCATTCCGGCAAACCCCATCATCGCCATCGCAACGGTGGCGCTTTGCGGATAGCGTTCGCCAACCACCCCCAACATCGTCGGCCACAGGAAGGTTTTACCTAACGCGTACACGGTCGCAGCAAGGAACATGAAGTAAACGTTGGTTCCGATGCTAATCAAGTACAACCCGGTCGCTCCGATACAGGCACTGAAGAACAGCAACCCCAGCGACGAAATTTTATGAACGATCGGTCCCGCAAAGAATCGCAACCCGGTCATCAACAGCGAAGTGTAGATAAACAACGCGGTGCCCAACGTTGCACTTTTCAAAATGCTGCTGGTGATTTTATTGATCCAACTGTCGGTTCCCAACTCGACGTAACCGACCAAGGCGTGGGTCAACAACAGAATGACAAAAAACGGAGCGATCAACTTGGCAATCATGCCACCGTAAGAAACCGTCCCCGATTGTGCATCGGTTTGAGGGAACCGTTCCTTCACCGCGATGAAACCGTACATGGCGGTTGGAATCAGGTAGGTCGCCAGCAGGATTTCCCAGCCAACGCTGCCTTTCAAAAATACGATCAAACCGCCGATGACCAATCCGGCAGGCCAACCGGCGTGCAAAATATTCAGGTAATGGGTCTTCTGTTCCGGATAGATCGCAGCGGTCAACGGGTTGATGACTCCTTCGCAAATCCCGTTACCGACCGCGAAAATGAACGCGGACCAAAACAAGATCATGTAAACCGCATCCTTACCGGCGGCGTTAAAAACGGGGGTCGCCGAGAACAACATCACCGCGGAAATCACGTGACACACCAGCGCCGCCAACATCAGCGGCTTGTACCCAACCCAGTCGGTCAGAAAACCCGCCAAGAGGATCACGATCCCGAATCCAAGCAATCCACCGCCGGTGATTTGCCCTAACTCGGTCATGGTGAACCCGTACTGGGTCGACCAAACATCAAGCAGCCCGGCTCGCACGGCAAAACCGATACCGGCAGCAATCAAGGCCAGAAAGCCTGCAGAGAGAAGAAGTTTTCGGTTTTCCATAAGGCCGGCTCTGTCCGTTGGAGGGGGGGGTGAAATGCAGCTTAACCACGAAATGCTGGCAATCGTAAGTGGTTTCGTCAAGTAAGTCTGCCTTTATTTGGGCAGCAATGTGAGATTAATCCACCACAATGCTCGCTGCCACTGACTCGCTCGCTATACTTTCTCTAAACAATCTCTTTGCTGCTAACACGGCTAACCCCAACCTCCCCCCCCCTCCTACCTACCGGAGCCTCTGGATGCGTTTTCTACTTGCCACAGCCTTCCTATGCGGAGTTTTCACGACCATGGCGACTGCCGATGAGCACGAATGCGCCCTCGATTTCAAGGTCAAAAACATCGATGGCGAAACCGTTGATCTCGAAGATTACGAGGGCAATGTTGTATTGATCGTCAACACGGCGAGCGAGTGCGGGTTGACCCCTCAGTACGCAGGACTGCAAGAGTTGTACAAAAAGTACGAGGAAAAAGGCTTCGTCGTGCTCGGTTTCCCCTGCAACCAATTTGGTAGCCAAGAGCCCGGCAGCGAAGCCGACATCAAATCGTTCTGCTCGACGAAGTACAACGTCACCTTCCCGATGTTCAGCAAAGTGGACGTCAACGGCAAAGACGCCACCGCGATCTACAAGTACATGACCAGCAAGGACGTCAAACCCGCTGGGAAAGGCAAAGTCAGCTGGAACTTCGAAAAGTTTCTAATCGACCGCGATGGAAACCTGATCAATCGATTCAGCCCGCGAACCGCTCCAGACGATGCGGAACTCGTCAAAGCGATCGAATCGCAACTGTAATCGCCGCTGCACGAAATCGTGATCAAGCCAATCCAATGGCGAGTCGCTCGACGGGCGACTCGCCGTTTATCATTGGGTTTCACTGCGTCGCGTTCGCGTTTCCCTGTGATTTCGCAGACCTGTGATTTCGCAGACCTTGATTCCGCAGACCTTGATTCCGCAGACCTTGATTCCGCAGACATCTCTAGATTTTGCATACATTCCTGTGCCCCCCCCCGCCTTCCGACCACTTCGCCGAAGATGCCCGCCATGCGTCCCCTCTCCCTTTTCGTAGCGACCTTCGTCGGCTTTGCCGCCCCCTGTTTCTTCGCGTCACTGAGTAGCGTGGCCGACCAACCGCAGCCGCTGCTTCGCCCCCATGATCGGGTGGCGATCGTGGGTGGAACGGTCGTCGAGCGGATGCAGCACAGCGGTCAACTCGAAGCGCAAATGCAAACCCGCCGCCCCGAATGGAAATTGACCGTGCGAAACCTCGGCTGGTCCGGAGATGACGTTCATGGCTACGCCCGCAAACGCTTTGATTCGCCCAAAGGAGGCTATGCGCGACTGTTGGCCGATATCGAACTGGCCAATCCCACGGTCGTGTTACTGGCATACGGATTTGCCGAAGCCAGCGACGGAGAAGACGCGGTGGCAAGGTTCTCCGAGGGCTTGAAACGGTTGGTTGATCATCTGAAGCAAGCGAACCGACGGGTTATTTTGATCACCCCATTTGCGCTGCCCGGCTATAAAACCGAAAACTACCAGGCTTTGATCGCCCAGACTCGCCAAATCACCCAAGCGATTGGAAGCGAAACCGATTCTCCCGTGGCATCAATCCAATGGGAACCGAGCGGCGAACAGCTAACCGCCGACGGTTTGTGCCCCAACGAGGCGGGATTTGCGGTTTTAGCAAACGAGCTTTCCGATGCCTTGGTGGGCGGAGACTCCCAACGGCCTTCGCACGAACTGCGTGAGCAGATCGTGCGGAAAAACGAGCTATTTTTCAACCAATACCGCCCTCAGAACGAGACGTATTTGTTGTTATTTCGCAAGCACGAACAGGGGAACAATGCTGCCGAAATTGCGGAGTTCACTCCGCTGATTCAATCGGCCGACGAAAAAATTTGGCAAATTGCCCGCCCCTAAGCGGTAGCGGGCCCCCGATTTTTGCGAGACTTGTTCTCTGCGACTTGTTCTCCGCCTGCTTGCCAGCATCCGCGTCGGGGCTTAGGCTTTTCCGTTTGCGCCGTGGGGAGTTCCCCTCGGGAATTTCCCCCCCCAAAGTTCTTGGGAGTTCGTTTGGTGTCGGGTACTTGTGTCATTGGTCTGCAGTGGGGTGACGAGGCGAAAGGCAAGCTTGTCGATCTGCTTGCGCCTCAATTCGATATCGTGGTTCGCTACCAAGGGGGTGCCAACGCTGGGCACACCGTGGTCGCTGGCGATGAAACCTACAAATTGCACCACATCCCTAGCGGGATCTTGCACTCTCAGGTGCAAAACCTCATCACGCCTGGCGTGGTGATCAATCCGTCGACGATGCTCGACGAAATCGATGCATTGGCGCCTCGCGGGGTCGACTGTGCAAAGAATCTGATGATCAGCGAGCGTGCTCACTTGGTGATGCCGTGGCATATCGCTGAGGATCGCCAGATCAACGCGACCGAAGTCCGCGGTGAATCGATCGGTACCACGAACCGAGGAATCGGTCCGTGTTACCGCGACAAGGTCGGACGTACTCATGCGATTCGCATGACTGACTTAGTCCAACCGCAACGCGATGAACGCATCCGTACGGTAGCGGAGCAAAAAATCCAGCTGCTGAAAAACCTGGGCGCCTCCGAAGAGGAACTGCAAAAGATCGCCCCCGAAGTCGTCGTACCTCTAGCCGCCTCATGGGCCAAACGCCTCGAAGGCATGATTGGCGATACCACCGATCTGCTGCTCGATGCTGCCGAAGCGGACAAACGGATCTTGTTCGAAGGTGCCCAAGGCGCCCTGTTGGACATCGACCACGGTACGTATCCGTTTGTAACCAGCAGCAACAGCAGCGGCGTAGGCGTTTGTGCCGGTGCCGGCGTCCCACCGAAGTGGATCAACACGGTACTCGGCGTTTGCAAAGCCTACAGCACACGAGTGGGCGGCGGCCCCTTCGTCACCGAACTCGAAGACGCAACCGGAGATCGAATCCGTCAACTCGGCAACGAGTACGGAACCACGACCGGACGTCCACGGCGATGCGGTTGGTTTGATGCGGTTGCGGTTCGCTACACCGCACGACTCAGTGGTGTCACCCGCTTGGCGCTGATGATGATGGACGTTCTGGCTCACTTGGACGAGCTGAAGGTTTGCGTTGCCTATGAATTGGATGGCAAACGTATCGAACGCTTCCCAAGTCACGCGGACGAATTGCGTCGCTGCAAACCGATCTACGAAACGATCCCAGGCTGGAAACAACCGGTCGACGATGTTCGTCGCGTGGACCAATTCCCTGAAGGCGCGTTGGCTTATGTCCGCCGGATTGAAGAACTAGTCGGGGTTCCCGTCGGTGTCCTATCGGTTGGCCCGGACCGTGCCCAAACGATCTTCACCGAGGCCGCGTCGGAACTTGCGTTGCAATCGATTGGCTAGAGGAATCATCGCTGCTGAGGCGAACCCAAGATGAAGGATCCAATCAAAGCCATTGAGGATACATCCAGCGAACGTGGCGAGACAAAACGTCCTCGCCACATCGCGATCATTATGGATGGCAATGGCCGTTGGGCTCAAACACGTGGGTTGCCTCGCATCGAAGGCCATCGCCGAGGGGTCGAAACGGTTCGCATGATTAGCGAAACGGCTAGCGAGCTAAAGATCGATGCGATCACACTGTATTGCTTGTCGAGCGAGAACTGGAAACGCCCTGAAACGGAACTCCAGTTCCTGATGCACTTGCTCGAGCAATACATGGTCGAGGAACGCCGAACGATCATGGACCAGGGATTGCGGTTGAAGACGATCGGACGACGCGACCGATTGCCCGAGAACGTGCTGCAAGCAATGGACAAGACGTTGGCCATGTCCGCAAACAATCCTGGGACACAACTCGTGCTCGCGATTGACTACGGTGGACGCGACGAGATCACCCACGTGGCGCGTCAATTGGCTCGCGAAGTGGCCCAAGGTTCGCTTAGCGAGAGCGATATCAGCGAAGACTTGATCAACAACCGACTGTACACGGCGGGGTTGCCCGATGTCGATTTGATGATTCGCACGGGGGGCGACATGCGGGTGAGCAACTTCCTGCTTTGGCAATTGAGTTACTCCGAGCTATGGATCACCGACAAGTGTTGGCCCGAGTTCACCCGCGAGCAGTTTCTAGGTGCGATTGATGACTTTGCGATGCGGCAACGCCGCTTCGGTGGGTTGAATGTGAATGAGTGACCGTGTGCATGAGTGACGGTGTGCATGAGTGACGGTGTCTCCAACGCAGCAGACCTGAATGACAGTGCAAAGGATTAGCCGAAAGCCGTTGATCGCTCCGCGGTCAAAACGTGGGCATCGTCGTTGATCGCTCCGCGGTCAAAACGTGGGCCTCCAGAGCAGACCACGCCCCAAATTCCCCGCTCATCGCATAGGAAAAACGCGTGCTCATTGACCGACTAAAAACTTCGGCTGTATTGATTACCATCGTTTGCGTCTTGATCTATCTTGATGCAACGTATTCGCTCCGAAACGCAGAAGGGCTGTGGCTGGTGCCACTGCTATTGTTCTTTGCGATCGGCACCGCGTGGGATTTATCCTCATTGTTATTAGCAAGCGGCCGCAATGTCTCGCGGGCGGTCGTGATGTTCAACACCGCCATGGTCACGATGTCGGCTTGCGTTCCGATGGGTTGGCCGTTTTTCGGTTTGGAGTATCCCGCCGATTGCCCGATCGGACGATTGGGCTGGATTGTCGCAGCCTCCGTCGCGGCGATCATGGTCACGCTCGGTTGCGAAATGTGGACTTACGGAAGACCTGAGGTCCCCAGGGAAAAAGGCTACGCGATCGACCGCACCTTGTCCGCTGTTTTTGTGTCCCTCTACGTTGGCCTGCCGATGGCGTTATTGGTTTCGCTGCGCTCACTGGAATCCGTGGGTTCGTTGGCGTTGGATTCCAGCTCCACCAGCGGTGGCAACTGGGGGTTGGCGGCGCTGATCACGATGATTGCGGTCACCAAATCAGCCGATGCGGGTGCCTACTTTGTGGGACGTGCGGTCGGGCGACACAAATTGATCCCACGACTCAGCCCTGGAAAAACCTGGGAGGGTGCTGGCGGCGGAATTTTAACCAGCACGATCGTTGCATTCGCTTGCCTGCGTTGGCTTTTCCCAGAGCTCTCACCCTCCGGGGGGGCACTTTCTTTGCTGCACTGCCTCACGGGGGCTATGGTGCTAGGACCGGTGTTAGCGATCACCGGAATAATGGGTGATTTGGCGGAATCGCTGGTAAAACGCGATGCGGGCGTCAAAGACAGCGGCTCGTGGCTGCCCGGATTGGGGGGGGTCTGGGACGTGACCGATTCGTTAATCGCCGCATCGATGCCTGCGTTTCTGTGTTTTGCCGCCGGTGTGGCGGGCCCAACGGGGTGAGAAAAACGTTTCTGTACTCGGCGATTTCGGATGTAATACAGGGACTCGCTCATTATAGAATCAAGCGAAGTAGAAGACTGACACTTTCAGGCATTTGAATGACCGAAGCAACGCTATCCATTGCGAACCCCGCCGAAATCCTGACCCTGTTTGGGCCACGCGATCAACATTTGCGTAAATTGCGTCGCGCGTTCGACGTCAGCATCACGTTGCGTGACGGCCGAATTCGGATCGCGGGGGAGGAAGAGAACGTCAATCGCGCGACGCGAACGCTAGAGAAAATGCGACATCTTTCTCGCAAAAAAGGGACCTTGGCGACCGAAGATGTCGATGCGGCCGCGATCGAAGAAGGCGCCACCATCGAAGGGGCGGTGCCGACGATCACGGGCGAAGAGATTGATATCCAGCATGCTGGAAGACGTGTCAAACCGCGAACGCCGGGACAAGCCCGCTATGTCGAGGCGATTCGCCGCTTTGACCTCGCGTTTGCCACCGGACCGGCGGGTTGTGGAAAAACCTATCTGGCCGTCGCCACGGCTGTCGAAGCACTGCGTGCCGGACAAGTGCGTAAAATTGTACTGGTTCGTCCCGCGGTCGAAGCGGGCGAAAGCTTGGGGTTCCTGCCGGGGGATTTAAGAGCCAAACTAAACCCTTACCTACGCCCGTTGATGGATGCCCTTGGTGAAATGATCGATTTCGATCAAGCTCGCACCTTGATGGAACAAGATGTCATCGAAATCATTCCACTAGCGTACATGCGTGGACGCACCCTCAACGACGCCTTTATCATTTTGGACGAAGCACAAAACACGACCGTCGCACAGATGAAAATGTTCCTAACGCGAATGGGCGAACGAAGCAAAATGGTGGTCAGCGGCGATATCTCACAACAAGACCTCCCGCGAGGGATCACCAGCGGATTGCGCGATGCCATCCACCGTTTGAGCGATATTGAAGGAATCGGAATCGTACGGCTACGCCGCTCTGATATCGTTCGTCACCGCTTGGTTCAAAAAATCGTCGAAGCCTATGACGATGATGAAAAACATCACGAGAGCGACATTCGCCATGATGAATCCCTTCACCCGCATCATCCTAGCGAGGACCCTAAGAACCCCGAGTAGCTTCAACGCAACGTCCTGCGGATGCGTCGCATCCACCGTACGGTGCGTCCGATGACATCCGCTTTCCCGCGGACTCGAGGTTTATCGCGATGAGTGGCACAACCAAACAACGAACTCGCCAAGAACGGATCGACTCCCTTGGCATCCCCAAGCCCCGGTTGATCCAGTGGTGGCAGCGCAGCGACAAAGCTGATTTTTCGATGCGCGTCGGGATGGCGATCCTAGCCGCCGTCTTGATGCTGGTTCTTTGCCATACATGGCGTCCTTCGTTTGCTTATCGCAAGAACGCAATCCCCGCTCGTGATTTAGTCACCCGGGTCACCTTCCAAGTCAAAGACGAACTAGAAACCGACGCAGTGCGTCGTCAGAAACGACGCGAAGAACCGGTGCTCTATCGAAATCGCACCAAGCCGCTGGATCAGTTACGGGCGGTGCTCAAGGACCAATTATTCTTGGCGCTCGGAGCCCAAGCGTTCGACCAAATGAACGAGGACGAGCGGATCGCCTTCGCGCAGTTCTACGAAGGTGACGAAACGGCGAAACCGGGCGACACATCGGCCGAGCGTTTCGCGACCCTTAAATCGGTCTTGGCCGAAGATCCCGAGCTGGTCAAAGTCGATGCTGCCGTCGGCACCGCAATGGAGCCGATGTACAAACTGGGGTTGCTCAAAGCATTGCAACACACCCCGGACCAGGGCAACCAGCGGATGATCATGGTGTATCCCGCCGGGCAACCCGGTGATGCCGTGCCGGTGGAAGTCAGCCAAGTGCGAATCGCACAAGCGAGCAGTAATTTACAGTCGTTGCTGCAAGAATACTTTCGCCCCAACTTTGGTACCGAGCGGGGCCAAGTCGTCGCGGGCATGATCAGCGAATGGATCGTCCAACGTTTGCCGCAATACGAAACGCTGCAATACGATGACGAACTGAGCGAGCAGGCGAGGTTGAAAGCGTCGCAAGAGGTCGATCCGGTGATGACGTCCTATTACGCCGGAGACTCGAAGTTAGCCGACGCTGGCAAACCACTGGGGATCAAGGAACTGGGTTTGCTGCGAGTGGAGTGGCGTGAATTCGTCAGCCGCATGGGATGGCGAGACAAACTTGCTCGGTTTGGCGCATTCTCAGGAATGATCGCTGCATTGTATTTGCTGTGCGGGGCTTACATCTTCTTCGTCGAAGATCGCAGGCTGCTACAAGACCGCACGAAGCTCGCCAAATTACTGGCGTTGATCGTCGCTACCGTCGCGTTTAGTTTTTATGCGTCACGCGATGAATGGCGAAGTGAGTTGATCCCGCTGGTATTGGCATCGATCATTTCCGCGGTCGTTTATGGACGCGAATTAGCGTTGTTGTTGATGGCGGCAGCGTGCCTGAGCGTGACCCTATTTCTCGGTGCGGACATCTCCGAATTGGTGATGATGTTAGCCGCGTGTACCAGTTGCACTCTGTTGCTGGGCCGAATCCGTAGCCGAACGCACTTGTTGTATGTCGGCGCGGTCTCGGCCGCGATTACCGCGGCCACCGTCATCGGCGTTGGCATTGTGACGTCACAGACGTTGTCTGCAGTCGATGTGACCGGAACGATTGTCGGCGAGGTCGAAGCGTTGTATCGCGGGCCGCAATTTGACGTGGTGCTTTGGGGGCTGGGACGTGAAGCATTGTGGGCGGGCTTCTGTATCCTCGTCTCCTCCGCAGCGATGACCGGCTTGTTGCCGTTCGTCGAAAAAGCCTTCCGAGTGCAAACCGACCTCAGCCTGTTGGAACTCGGCGACGCGAGTCACCCGCTGCTGCGTCGACTCGCTCAGCGCGCCCCGGGAACGTACAACCATAGCATCAACGTGGCATCGATTGCCGAATCGGCCGCCGATGCGATCGGCGCTAACGGATTGTTAGTCCGCGTGGGAGCTTACTTCCACGACATCGGCAAGATGTTCAAACCCGAGTACTTCATCGAGAACCAAAGTGCGGGGATCAACCAACATGATTCGCTGCAACCGGCAATGAGCACGCTAGTGATCATTGCTCACGTGAAGGATGGAGCCGACTTGGCGCGCAGCCACCATTTGCCCGAATCGATCATCGATTTCATCCTGCAACACCACGGCACGACGCTGGTCGAGTATTTTTATCGTGAAGCCGCCCGGCGTAGTGAAGAAGATCCCAACGGTGAATCGGTCAGCGACAAGGACTTTCGCTACCCTGGGCCCAAGCCGCAAACGCTCGAAGCGGCCGTCATGATGCTTGCCGATACGGTCGAAAGCGCTAGCCGCACGCTCGTCGACCCCACTCCCTCTCGAATCCAAGGCCTTGTTGATGCGATCGCTCAAAAGAAGATGTCCGATGGCCAATTCGATGAGTGCGGGCTAACGTTCCGCCAACTCGACCGCATTCGCACCAGTCTTGTCAAATCTTTAACCGCCATTTATCACGCACGTGTCAAATATCCTGGACAACAATCAGCCTAACGAGAGTGGCGAGCCCGCGGGCCCAACGCTCTCGATTGAAATCGTAACCGACGACCCTCTACCGGAACCGCAATGGCTCGGCCGCATTCGATCTGCGGTGACCCACGCGACCGCTAATCGTGGTTTTACACACGGAGAGATCGGTGTGCGTGTAACCGGCGATGCCGAGATTCGCCAAATCAACGCTCGTCATCTTGAACATGACTACGAAACCGATGTCATCAGTTTCGCTTACGCGGCCGAGTCGCCCTGGATCGAAGGCGAACTTGTCGTCAGCCTTGAAACGGCACAACGCATTGCCGAGCGCGTCGGTTGGTCCGCTGAGAATGAATTGCTGCTGTATGTCGTTCACGGCACCTTGCACATCACCGGCATGGATGACCTCGAAGACGAACAGCGACAAGAAATGAGAAACACAGAAGTGGAGGTCATGAAGTCGCTTGGCATCAACGATATCGTGCACTACGGCGCTGACACGATCGACGTGAACTCGTCGTCATCACCATCACTGCCGCCGGAGACATCACTGCCGCCGGAGACGCAGTCATGACCGAATCGGAAGCGTGGTGGTCGCTGGCAGCTTGCGGCTTCGTATTCAGCAGCATTGGGGGACTCGGCGGCGAGTTACTAGACCGATTCGCCGGACGACCGTTGGAAGCCTATTGCCGGCTGAACAAGAACCGAGAGCGTTTTGGTGCCGTCATCGATCACCAAGATGCTGCGATCCGCGGCAGCGAATACCTGCGAATGATTGGCACGGTGATCTTCCTGATTTCGGGAACCGCCGGGCTTTTTGTTGCCGAAACGCCCCCGCCTAGCCGCGACCTGCTGATTTGGTTTGGCGGCGCGGTGCTGTTGATCATGCTGATCCATTCCTGGGTTCCCGCTGCGGTCACGCGCTTTGCCTCCACCCAAGTGCTCTACCACACTTGGCCATTTTGGCGTGCGCTTTCGGTTCTAATGCATCCATTGTCGGCGCCCGGTGAACTCGTCGAAGTCATCACACGACGCTTAGCGGGCAAGCAGGAACACGAAGACGAAGACGAAGAACAACTCGAGGACGAGATTCGCACGATCGTCACCGCCGGTGAGCGTGAAGGCTACTTTGGGCCAGGCGTTCGAGAAATGATTCAGGGCGTGATGACGCTGCACGAGGATCCCGTCGGTCACATCATGACGCCGCGCAGCGATGTCGACGCGATAGAGGTGTCGTGGGACTGGGACCAGATTCTCAAGACGATCATCGAAGCCGGTCGCACTCGATTGCCGGTCTACAATGGAACGCTCGACAATGTGGTCGGCGTGCTGTATGTCAAAGATTTACTGCCGTTTCTCGAAACCAATCACCAACCCAATGAGCCGGTGACGGAGATCATGCGACGCCCTTGGTTCGTCCCGGTCGATCGCTCGGTCGAATTTCTGCTGCGTGAATTCCTGCATAGCCGAAGCCACATGGCGATTGTGCTCGACGAGTTCCAACAAACCGCTGGCGTTGTCACGATCGAAGACGCGTTGGAAGAAATCGTGGGTGAAATTGTCGATGAATCCGATGAAGACGAAGAAATCGGTTTAGAGGTCATCGACGACGATACCGTCGAAGTCGATGGTCGTTTGATGATCGACGACCTGAACGAATTGCTCGGTTGGGACCTCCCCGAAAGTGATGACTACGAAACGGTTGCCGGCTTCGTGCTCTCTCACATCGGCTCGATTCCGGAAACCGGAACGCGTTTGACGCTCGGCGACTCGGAAATCGAAATTCTGAAGGCGAGCAACCGAAAGATCGATTCCATGCGAATCCGTCGGCAAAACGTCACCGACCAAAAAGTGGGTTAAATTTCTCAATCCTTCGTTTACGCAAGCGGCGGAAGCCCTCCACCGGGACGCCCTTGCCAACGGAGGTTCCCCCGAGAACGGTCGCTCGTGTGGGTGTCTAGAGAATGCCCGAAGCTGAGCCGCCTGTGATTGTCGATCATGCCTTCCAGGGCTACACTATCGCGAGACTAAAAACATGCCCTAAGACCTTTCTGTACGCGGATTCGCTGATGAGCACCTCTCCCAAATTGGACACAAAACAAGCTGGAATCGCCAAGCTATCCTTCGATAACAGCGAACTCGACTGCCCCGTGGTTGAAGGATCCGAAGGGGAACGTGGAATCGATATCAGCCAACTTCGCGCCAAAACCGGCCTGATCACGCTCGATGACGGATTCGTCAACACGGGTAGCACGAAAAGTGCCATCACGTTTCTTGACGGCGAGAAGGGGATCCTTCGCTACCGCGGTTACCCGATCGAGCAACTCGCGAAACACTGTGATTTCGTGGAGACCGCGTTTCTGCTGATTTATGGCGAACTGCCCAACGCATCCCAAGCGGAAACGTTCCGTGCCGGAATCCGCGATCACACCATGATCCACGAGGACATGCGGTCGTTCTACAACGGCTTCCCACGCGATGCCCATCCGATGGCCATCCTCAGCAGTGTGGTCGGGGCACTGGCAACGTTCTACCAAGACTCGTTGAACCCAAATGATCCTTCGCAAGTTGAAATTTCGCTCTATCGACTGCTAGCCAAGCTGCCAACCATCGCTGCGTATAGCTATAAAAAGTCGATGGGTCAGCCGTTCATGTATCCGAACAATGATCTGAATTATTGCGAAAACTTTTTGCACATGATGTTTGCGACTCCGGCTCGCGAATACATGGTCGATCCCGATTTCGCCGAAGCCTTGAACCTGTTGTTCATTGTCCACGCCGACCACGAACAAAACTGCAGCACGTCAACGGTCCGCATGGTCGGCAGCAGCAACGCCAACCTGTTCGCATCGATCTCCGCTGGCATCGGTGCCCTGTGGGGACCGCTCCATGGCGGTGCCAACGAAGCCTGTGTCAACATGCTTGAAACGATCGCCAAAGATGGCGGAAACGTGCAAAAATATGTCGACATGGCCAAGGACAAAGAGAATGGCTTCCGCTTGATGGGATTCGGTCACCGGGTCTACAAGAACTTTGACCCACGGGCGAAAATCATTCGAGCAAGCTGTGATAAATTGCTCGCCAAACTACAACTGGATGACCCCTTGTTCGAGGTCGCCCAAAAGTTGGAAGAGGTTGCTCTGCAGGACGAGTACTTCATCGAGCGAAAACTGTATCCCAACGTCGACTTCTACTCCGGCGTGATCTATCGCGCATTGGGGATTCCGATCCAGATGTTTACGGTATTGTTCGCGATTGGACGCTTGCCTGGGTGGATTGCCCACTGGGAAGAGATGCACAACAATCCGTCGACTCGAATCAATCGACCTCGCCAAATCTACACCGGCGCCACCCAACGCGACTTTGTGCCGTTGGAACAACGCTAGTATCCGAGGCCTCGTTGAGGCCGGATCAAGTTGCGATTACAGCAGGTGCGAGAGACGCCCACACGCCCCCTCGTTTCTCGGCCCTGTGGGGTACAGAGGGCGGACTTGGTCGCAATCCTGCTTCGGGGCACATGCCGTTAGCAGCGGCAATTTCCAAAACTGCCGTTCGCCGGCCCCAGCGATTCACTGCGTCCCTCTGCCGTTCGTTGCCCCGTTGGGGCCTGTTCCAAGGCGAGGGAGCGAGCAGTTGATTCCCTCCCCAGACACGATACCGCCGAAGGCGTCAGCAGAGATTAGCCGGCCATCGAGCGATGGCAAACACCGTTGGCAACCGACCGCGACACCAATAGCGTCTTCGAAGGTGGACGCAGTGCCATCAACAACGATGCTGCGACATCCTTTGGGTTCGGCAAGCATCGCTTTGACGGATGACCGCAGATGACAACTGGGTTGGGCTGCTAATGCCCGCAATCCCTGCGGGATACGCCACCACAGGAGGAGGAGTGCATCGCCGGATCGGGGTGAGTGGAGGATCCGGGTGAGTGGAGGATCGGGGTGAGTGCAGAAGTGGCCAAGACGTTCCGCCCATCACAGTGCAGAACGAAATTCGTGGCGGCTTGTCGACCGAGTCAGCCGAGCGCTGCACGAGCTTTTTTATGCTGAGGTAGCGACGTCGCGAAACGGGGAACCACGTTCCGGCGAACGCAACGAAGGCTTGAATCCCACATCGTTTGTCAAATGGCTGCTAAGCCAAAAGCTCTTTGACGACCTGGCCGCCTTGGTTGTCCAGCAGCGACATGGAGCGATTGTTGACTTCAAAGCCAAAGCGTTCGGCGTCCAGCCCAAACAAGTGCAACAACGTTGCATGGTAATCGAAATGGTTAACCACCCCTTCGACCGCTTTGTGCCCCAGTTCATCGGTAGCACCATGCACGTAGCCCTGTTTAAACCCGCCGCCGGCAACCCACATACTAAATCCGTAGGTGTTGTGATCTCGACCAACACGTGCGGGTCCCGAGTCGTTTTCGATCACGGGCAACCGCCCCATCTCGCCTCCCCAATGAACGACTGTGGAATCGAGTAGCCCGCGTTGCCTGAGATCTTTGACCAGTGCTGCCGACGGGATGTCGACCTTTTTACACGCTGAGGGTAGCCCGCTTTGGATACGGTTGTGATGATCCCAGCGTTGATTCTCGGTAAACACTTGAGCAAAGCGGACGCCCCGTTCGATCAATCTCCGAGCGATCAAGCATCGCGCCCCAAAATCTTTGGTTGCGGGATCCTCGAGTCCGTACATTTTCAGTGTGGCCTTCGACTCGCGGCTAAAATCGACAGCTTCTTTTGCTGCTAATTGCATGTTTGCGGCTAGTTCATAACTAGCGATACGAGCCTGTAGATCGTGAAATCCAGCCCGTTGTTCAAGGTGTTGGCGATTCAGCGTTTCCAGAAAACTAAGAGCCTCCTGTTGCGCCACACCGCTCAGATGTGCAGGCGCGTCGAGATTTAAGATCCGCGGCTCTTGTGGCCGGACAACCGTCCCCTGATAAAGCGAGGGAAGAAAACCGTTTGACCAATTCTCCACGCCCATCACAGGCAACTGACCGGGATCAATCAGGGCAACGTAGGCTGGCAACTCATCGGTCTCACATCCCAAACCGTACGTCAACCAGCTTCCTACGGTAGGACGGCCCCCCAAATTGCGCCCATTTTGCAGCGCTCGGATCGATTGACCATGATTATTAACGCCCGTATGCATCGAGCGGATCAACGTAATCTCATCGACGACTTCGGCTAGCCCCGGAAGCAGTTCTGAGATTTCCATCCCACAATGCCCATGCTTTTTGAACTTCCACGGGGATGCCATCAGCTTGGAGCTTGCCTCTGCGGCGTTATCGTATTTGATATCCCCTTCGTAGTTCTTACCATCCATCTTGTCGAGAACAGGCTTGGGATCAAACAAATCCAAATGACTCGGGCCTCCTTGCATAAACAAGGAAATCATTGCCTTGGCGGTCGGCTGGAAATGCGGCTCCTTCGGCTTCACGTCATACGCTTTGGGCTCCGCCTCGGGGCGCACAAACGGATCCTTGACGGGCGTCTGCGCGCTCAGCTCTTCGTTTCGCAGCAACGTCGCCAGCGCGAACCCAGCGAGGCTCATCGCTCCGGACGCCATAAAGTGCCGCCGCGCCGAGAGGGAAGCGGCACGTTGCATTGCTTGTTTCGTATTAGGTTCTTGATGGTTCATAGCAACTTAGTCAACGTACAGGAAACGATTTGAACTCAAGAGCGTTTGACAAAAATTAGCCAGCGCCAACAACCGTGGCGTTTGAGCCTTGTCCGCTTTGGCAAGGTTCTGTGCTTCGGCTGAATCGGCCAAGGTCTTCGTTTGACGGTCAATGAAAGCGATTGCAGAATCAATTTGTGCTTCGCTAGGAGTTTGACAGAGGGCAAGTTCCCAGGCCCGCTTGACCTGCGACCTAGGGTCCTCCCCCGCCTCTTTGGTGACCCGCTTGGCAAAATCAGTGGACCGCGCTATCAGAAACTCACTATTCATGAGCAGCAACGACTGAGGGGCAACGGTCGACGACGAACGGCTTTCACAGTTGGGCGTCATCAGCGGGGCATCAAAGGTATCGAGCACCCCCAGCGGACGACTGCGGCGGACTTGGACATAGACGGAACGGCGAAAATCCTCACCCTTCATATCGATCACCGGACCAGGACGCCCGGCACTAAGATTTTCGATGCCAATCACAATTTGTCCCACTCGGTCTTGCATCACCGGCACCGGAGGGCCAAATCGTTTCGGATTCAACTGTCCACTGATTGCTAAGACGCTGTCACGAAGCGTTTCGGCTTCCAACCGGCGGAGTGACATTCCGCTCAACAGGCGGTTATCCGGGTCAACATCCTTGGCGGGAATCTTCCGCAGGGATTGACGATATGCCGACGAAGTCATGATCTGCTTATGGAAGCGTTTTACGCTCCAACCGTTGGCCATGAAATCGCTCGCCAGCCAATCCAGCAACTCGGGGTGCGACGGTCGATCACCCAACGCTCCAAAATCGCTTGGCGTGGTGACCAGTCCCTTGCCAAAGTGATGCATCCAGAATCGGTTGACCAACACTCGGGCGACAAGCGGATGTTGACCGCTTGTCAGGTACTCCGCGTAGGCCAGTCGTCGTCCGGTCGTAGGCAACCGTTCGTCATTCACAGGGATCTCCACCGCGTTTCCCGCGGCGGGAATGCTTAGCACGGCGGGCTGAACTTGCTGCTGTGGGCTTTGATGATCGCCGCGAGCAAACAGAAAGGTATCCGGCACGGTGCCCGGAACCTCGGTCAACGCCCGCACGAATTCTTCTTTCGGCTTCTTGGCTCGAACCTCTGCCGCCCGCTTTCGGATCGCTGCCAATTGAGGAGCACGCTCCTGGGTTTGATCCATTTCCTGCTTCAACGTTGCCAATTCGGCTGCCGCCGCTTCATCAAACTTGGCGAGATTGCTTTCGCTGACGACCACATCTTGATGCTTAGCAAGTAGCGTTTTCTGAGCATCCGTTCTCTTGCCCGCGGCAACTTTCAGCGCCTCGGCGATCGGTTTGGCATCCTCGCCGAGCGGCGCGAGTGCTTTCGTTTGCGCCGCGGCAACGAACTCCTTCACTTTGGCGTCGTAGGTTTTTCGTAAACCCGCTAGTTTGCCGCGAATATCACGATCGTAAAGGTAGAGTGACGAGGTCGAAATTTTAAGGATTTTCGGGTACTTCTTCAGATGCGACTTATGCTCCTCGGTCCGCTTGTTAGCCGGAGTTTGGTAGGCAACGCGGAGCGCATCGTGCAGTTCCTCGGGAACGTGCTGGACCAATTGGTCCTCCAATGTCTCGGCGATCAATTCAGTTGCTCGCTGATTGTGCTCCGCATCAATTTTCTTGGCCTCGGCCTCAATTTCAGCCGCGGCTTTGCGATCGGCATCGGTGTACAGCGACACCAAGCGGGCTTTGGGGTTCCGCCATTTTTTCCAGTCATAGGCGGGTTCGAATATCGCTCGAACCTGAAAGTACTCCGCATGGGGAATCGGATCGTAGCGATGGTTGTGGCACTGGGCACAACTGAGCGTCAACCCTAGCAGCGAGCTGCCGACGACATGAAGTGCATCGGCCATGACTTGGTTTTGAGCGAGTGGTTGCTCGGCTGCGGGAACGTTCCCCGTGCCATCGGGAACCATCCGCAAAAAGCCGGTGGCAATGAGTTTTGCCGCCTCGTCGGTGGTCAGATTTTTCTTGGGAAAACCGATGATCTCGTCTCCCGCAATCTGTTCGCGGATGAACTGATCAAACGGCATATCATCGTTAAAGGCACGGATCACATAATCGCGGTAGTGATACGCATTGGTGCGAACGACATCATCATTGGTGTAGCCTTCCGAGTCCGCATAGCCAACGACGTCCAACCAATGCCGCCCCCAACGCTCGCCATATTCGGGCGAATCCAACAATCGGTCAATCAAGTTCTCGACCGCCTGTGGATCCTCATCGGCAACAAACTGTTGAACCGCTTCGGGAGTCGGTGGCAAGCCGGTCAAGTCGATCGTCGCTCGACGAATGAAGGTCTGGCGATCGGCGTCCGCTGAAAAGTGCAGCTGCTTCTCTTCCAAGCGGCGAAGTAGAAACGCATCGACAGGATTGCGTACCTGATCCTGATTTTTCACGACGGGAACCGCCGGTGTTTGGATCGGCTTAAACGACCAAAACTCTCGCTCTTCCGGAGGAACGTAAACCCCATCGGGAATCGAATCGGGTTCGGGACGCAAGGTCTTCGCACCCGAGATCACCCATTGGCGAAGGATTTCAATCTCCTCCGGCTTGAGCTTCACGTCTCCCGGAGGCATGTCCTCCGACAAAGTACGATCCAACAGCGGGCTTTCATCAGGGCTGCCTTCGACCACCGCAGGACCGCTATCGCCACCGACCAAGATGAATCGCCGCAGACGAAGATCGAGCCCTCCTTCGGCCTCGCTCCCTTCGCCATGACATTCCAGACAATGGGCCTTCAGAATGGGGCGTACGTCGTGTTCAAACGAAACCTCAGCCGAGGCCGGTTGAGTTATCGATTCACCAAAGGCGGGTGCAGTCGCTACGAATAGCAGCGTCGTCGCTACGAAAGGGTGGCATCGCATCACGAACTCCTGTCGCATGTCGTGATCTCGGGTGGGTGGGTTAGCGGCATTAAACCGCTGGCGGGAGGCTGCAGTATAGCAGAAAAAACGGCAATTCCGAAGTCCAACGCTCTGGTTACGCGAAATACCCCAGCGTTCGGGCTGCTCTGTACCGAAGTCTGAGCTTCCCGAACGCGCGGCTGCGAGGGGTCGATTTGGGAACGTATGGGGAAAAACGGGACCGTGACAACGCGGTAAACGGCCCCCCTAGCACAACTCGCCTGAGATTGAAGCAACCGCCAAACTCACGTCCCCGAACGTGTTCTCAGCCCGATTTTCGCCTCCAAACGTCTCCCACCTCGGCATGCGACAGTGGACCACAGCCCTTGGGCTTGGAGACGCTTTACGCGCCATCCACGCGTGACTAGGATGACGCGTGTGAGGAGCGGGCCTGTCTTTTGGTTCGTCATTTTAGCGTCTGGCCATTATTGTTTTCTTCATTCCCAACACGCTTGCGTGGATCGTTTCGTTGGAAACGCTTTTTCAGCATCATTTTGCTGATCGTGATTTCGTGCAGTGTCGTGGGTATCCCCGTCACCGCTCCGAGCTCGCCCACGCTAGGACGTTTCCCTTGCGAACATTCGGCTTGCGGTTGTTCGACGGCTGAATATTGCTGGGACAGATGTTGCTGCAATTCCGACGCGGAAAAACTGCTGTGGGCGGCGCAGAACGACGTTCCACCTCCAGCGTTTCTGGTCGACCGCGTGGCCGCCAAGACGCAAACCTCTGTCCGCACCGCCAACCGGGGGGCGATCTCCGTGCCGCCAAAGAAAACGTGTTGCGGCTCCAACAAGCATTCCTCCTGTGCCACGGACGATTCACCGACCGCGAAAACAGGCGGGGAACGAGCAAACGCCCGTCAGTCGACCGTACGGATGGTTCACTTTGAAGACGCGGCCAAATGTCGTGGCATCGACATGTTTTGGTCGCTGCTCGCAAGCGTGGTGGTCGATTGGGAAACGACAACGATCCAACCATTCGCCCCCCCTCTGTTGTACTATCTGTGCATCGACAATGACCGAGCCATCTCGGTCTTCTCCGCTCCTGATCCGCCGGTGCCATAGCTCCGCGATGCGGAAACATTCGTAATCCGGTCTGCGCCCGCAGATGGCGACCCAAGCAGATAGCGACTCCAGCGTCCGCTACTGCTACGGCTGCGTTGATCCCCATCGTTCGATACCGATCGAGCGTGGTCTTCGCCGCGGCAACCGACGTCAATGCCAACTCTCCAACGCTGGTCTCGCGCGTTCGTGACCATCGTCCCATGAGAGCGGATTTTCCATTAGCTCGTTTCTACGTCCGAGTCGTCGGCGTGATTCGCGTCGCTGCGCTGCATGCGTTCATGCCTAACAACATGCGCGTCCCCAGCCGAAGCGGGCCTTGTTGCCAACGTGGCACCCACGCCCCATTTTTGAATAACACAACCAATCTAGCTTTCTCCCAACATGACGAATATCAAAACCGCGTTCTCCCCAACCGTCTGCCGCATGTGGAATCAACGGCAGCGGCCCGCAAAGGCTTTCACCCTTGTCGAACTACTGGTCGTAATCGCGATCATCGGAGTCCTGGTTGGACTGCTGTTGCCAGCCGTTCAAGCGGCCCGCGAAGCGGCCCGGCGGATGCAGTGTTCCAACAACTTGAAACAACTGACTCTGGCGCTGCACAACTACGAATCGGCTCATCGCGTCTTCCCGCCGGGCAGCCTTGGATACCCCTTTGTTTGGTCACCGCAATCGCAATTGCTGCCGTTTGTCGAACAAGCGAGCCTACAGGACCTATTGATCTATGAAGTGCCGCCATTGACCGCCTTTGGCAGCGGCTTCAACGCGACCCAGGTGGCGCAAAACGATTCCGCCGCCCAACAAGCGTTGCCATTCATTACCTGTCCCAGCGACCGAGAGGTTGTCGCCGGTTCGGTCTATGGAGGGATCAGCTATCCTGGCTCGAGCGGCTCAGGAATTAACGCTCCCGGGAACGCCGCGGACGACGGGTCGGTGGCCAATGCCGACGGGCTGTTCTTCACGAATTCGCGGATCGGATTCCGGGACGTGATCGATGGCACCAGCCATACGGTGGCGTTTGGCGAGCAATTGTTGGGCGATGGCCAAAACGTAGCGTCCCCCAATGCCGACTACCGTCACCGCGTCGTCGAATTGTCGATGGCCACGCAGACGACGCCTACGGCTTGCGACCCCGCAACGGCTCCCGCTTGGTCGGGGCAACGTGGGGCCAAATGGGTCAACGGCCACATGGCCGATTCGATGTTCAATCACTACTACACCCCCAACGCCAACGTTCCCGATTGCCACAACGGCTATCACAATTTCGCATTAGTCAGCGCCCGTAGCGCCCATGCGGGCGGCGTACAAACTTCAATGGTCGATGGCAGCGTGCGGTTTGTCAGCGACTCCGTCTCGCTGAACCTATGGCGGGCTGCAGCGACTCGCGCCGGAAGCGAGGTGAGCCAAGAGATGTAACCCATTGTCTCGCGGCTTTCCACAACACGACTCCGCTGCGTCAGACCGTAATGGATGGCGCAGCGGTTGTTGCCGTTTACCGCCCGAGTGCCCTGAGGTCATGCTCGGATAGGCATTGAGTGTGGTGCGAGCCCCTCCCTTTCCCGGCATCCCCATTCTGTTTTGCAATGTCAATCCAATCCCGATATCCGTTCCGCTAAATTGCAGCCCATGGAACTCCGGCAAGCGGAGCCATCGAGACCGCGCCGGAAACATTCCCGATCCCTAAGATGACTGAATTCAATTCTGTCCCTGGGTTTGGTTCTTTGCGACAAACGCACTCGTGTTTGAGATAGAATCAGAACGCCATGGTGCCTTCGCCATGATGCAGCCCCAAGGCCCGCAGGCGTGATTTTCACCCCAACGCTGTTCCGCGGGGACTTCACTGCTGCGACAGGATCCGCCCCTGGTCCGCTGCATTCCTACCGAACTTTAATCAAGAGCGTCCTGATGTTGGTAAAGCGACCTTTCTTACTTGGTGCGTGGTTGACATGCGTTTTCTCGGCCCCGGCGACCGCGGCGCCTCCTGATTTGGTCGTCCATGGAGGGAAGATTATCACCGTCGATGAAGACTTCACCGTTGCCGAGGCGTTTGCCGTGGAAGGTGAACAAATCGTGGCCGTGGGGAGCAATGAAGCGATGATTGCCCTCGCGGGTCCGAAGACTCGTCGCATCGATCTGGCCGGCAAGACCGTCCTTCCTGGACTGATCGATTCGCATGTGCATCCGACCGGGGCATCCATGTATGAGTTCGATCACCCGGTGCCTGAGATGGAGTCGATCGCCGAAGTGCTCGACTACATTGGATCTCGTGCCGAGAAATTGGAGCCCGGCAATTGGATCACCGTCAGCCAAGTCTTCATCACTCGTTTGCGGGATCAACGGTTTCCAACTCGCGATGAACTGGACCGCGTTGCGCCTCACCATCCCGTCTTTTTCCGCACGGGTCCCGACGGAGCGGTGAATTCGTTGGCGTTGGAGATCAGCGGCATCGACGAAGACTTTGAAATCTCCGACGACGGACCGGGCTACCTCGAGCGTGACCCGAAAACCGGTCGATTAACAGGCATCCTGCGAAGTTGCACCCGATTGATCAAATCGCGATTGACCAGCCGGAATGCGACGCCACTCGACCGCCGAGAACAACTCCGGGCACTGCTATCCGATTACAACTCGGTGGGCATTACGAGTATCGCAGACCGTAACGCCAGCAAGTCGGCGGTCGATCTCTACCAACAACTCAAAGACGAGCAGACCCTCACCTGCCGAGTTTATTGTTACTACGGCATCAACGCGCAGTTGCCGATCGAAGAAGTGGAGAAAAACATTAAGCAGGTGACCTCCCACCCGGCGCATGCGTACGACAACATGCTCTGGGTGCGTGGCGTCAAAGTCTTTCTAGACGGCGGCATGCTCACCGGCAGCGCCTACATGCGAAAGCCATGGGGCGTTAGCGAGATCTATTCGATCAACGATCCTGAATACCGGGGACTGCTGTACATCCCCCACGCTCGACTGCTGCGGATGGCGCGAACGGCACTGGAGAATGGATTGCAGTTCACCGCCCATTCGGTCGGCGACGGGGCCGTCCACGCGCTACTCGAAGTCTATGAGGAAATCAACAAAGAGTTTCCCGTCCGCGAGACGAGGCCTTGTATCACCCACTGTAATTTCATGAGCCCCGAAGCAATCAAGCTAATGCGAACGCTAGGAGTCGTCGCCGATTTGCAGCCCGCGTGGCTGTGGTTGGATGGCAAGACGTTGACCAAACAATTTGGCAACGATCGGCTAAGCTATTTCCAGCCTTATCGAAGCTTGCTCGATGGAGGAGTGATCGCCGGAGGCGGGTCGGATCATATGCAGAAAATTGGCAGCTTGCGATCGGTGAACCCTTACAATCCGTTTCTCGGAATGTGGATCATGTTAGCGCGAACGCCGCGAGGAGAGACCGCTCCGTTGCATCCCGAGCAAAAGATCACCCGCGCCGAGGCCATTCGGATGTACACGGCTCATAACGCCTATCTCACCTTTGAAGAGCAGACGAAAGGCTCTTTGGAAGTGGGTAAGCTTGCCGATTTCATCGTGCTGGGCAAAGACATCCTAGAATGTCCCGTGGATGAAATCAAAGACATTCAAGTCGAGCAAACCTGGGTAGGCGGTCGAAATGTGTACCAGATGCAATCGAGACCGCTGCAAGAACGTGGAAAGTGATTGAGCTCCGCGTTCGCGGCGGCGGAGCGTTGCTGAACGCCACCGGTCTGCGGAACAACCGACACGAGGCCCTAAACCGGTCTCAATTGACCGTGCGGATCCACAGCAAAAACGCCAGCCCGAGATAGCCGAGGGCCACCCAATCACGGAGGGTCCAGCGGTCGCTACGTGCGTTAAAACGCAAGTATTCAAGTAACTTTCCGGTCGGGCATCCGAATCGGCAATAAGCCATCGGCACAAATAGCGACGCGACCATCCCGACGACCGCGACCGCGATTGTGGCCCAGCCGGCGATGCGAAATACGTAGGCGTCAAACGGCTCGATGTCGACCAAGCTGAATGGCAACGCCATCATCGTTACCAACAAACACCACAGCAACAACAGACCAGGAATCAGCATCAGAATCTTGGAAAGCGAATGCCCAAGTTTGACTTGATAACGGATCCGCCCTTTGATCAATTGCTGCACCGCCCCATGCGGACACAGGTGCGAACAGTAAATATTCCGTTTACTAAATAGCGGGCACGCAAACGCTGCGATCACCAGCATCGTTAGTCCCGGTGCCATCTTCAGCGGCACCCCATGCTTGGCCCAACCGGCAATCATCGCTTGCGATACCAAGTTACCGGCAATCAAACCTAGGTACACAATCAACGTCAACTGAAACGCAATCCGAATTCGCTTGCTGGCTCGCAGCGATGTGGCCCCGATCACGATGGCCGCAAGGATCACGATCATCGTGCCGATATCATGCACAGAAACTTGCAGCCCCGAACGGCGTTTCGGTCGCGACGCTTCCCTTTGTAAATCTTCGAGATGTTTTTTTGCGACTTCGACCACTCCGTCGGACACCGCCATGCTAGTCATCGTCGCTCCCGAGACACCTTCGACTCGCATCTCGAAAAGATCGGCCTCGCCGAGTTCCTTCAGTTTCATCTCGGCAAACGTCGAGCGAAAATACGAATCCTCGCGAACATAGCCGACGTAGGGCTCGTTGTCGTACGACTTCCCGATCGCGATTCCGACAACGGCTCCGTCGCGGTCAAAACCGATTAAAGTCTCCGTCGGCCCTTGATAGCCGACGATGTTGTCCGCCGCCGGTGAACTACGCAACACTTGCCCGATCCGATCGCCGCCGGCATCGACCGACCAAAGCGCCCCGTGCACCGCATCGGGCTCGAGACGATCCGCATCGGGAAACAGCACGCTGATGTCGTCCAATGAGAGCGGCGCGGGAAAACGCAGCGACCCCACCTCGCCACCCAAGCGGTGAATCATCGATTCTTGAATCGCCAAGCTCGTCAGCGTCGCGCCGGAAACCGCATCCACAACGGCGTGGCCGCCGATCTCGTCTCTTAATTTTCCATCGAGCGAGGACATGAATCGCTCATTTCGCTGGACTTCCAACAAATGGTCTCGCGTATCTTCGCTGGAAAGGATCGAGATCCCAACGACATGATCCTGGTGATCGAATCCGATCAAAACATTGGTCGGTCCGGAAAAGCCAATGATGTGATCGCTCTCCGGAGAGGTCTGGACGACGTATCCGAGTGATTGGCCGTCCGCACCTCGAACCTCCATCCGCCCATCGTCACTCGCAACGCCCTCAAGCGACGTCGCAGCGGGAAACAACGCAGCGACCTGGTCGATCGAGAGATCCGCGATCGCAGTCACGCGGGTCGAGGAGCTCGCGTATTGAAGATGAATCAGTGCGATGATCGAAACAAACACCGCCAAGCGTGCGAGGTGCACGACGAGGCGACGAATTTGCCATCGATCCGCATGGACGGGATCCAGCGTCATTACTTGCCAGAAACCACACGAATCGCGTCCGCGTGAACATTCCCACTACCGTCAGCCGAAAGCGTCACGGCGCAATCTTCACCGAGTTTCAGATCAAACGTACCAAGCGAAAGAAACAAGTCGTCGACGGGAGGTGCCGTTTGCATGTTGACGATTTTGGTAACCACATCGTCGCCCGTTTTGACTTCCACGCTCACCTTATCGCTACGGTTTTCATGAGCCTGGTAGGCAATCATGATCTGATGTTGGCCTGGGGCCGGTGCAGCAAACTCGAACCGAATCGTGGCACCTTTTTTGCCACCGTAGAGGTAGTGTGAGCCGACGAATTTTGGCAACCCCGTCCCCTCAGTCCAACCGCCCGTCTTTTTCGCCTTGGTATCATCGATCACCAAACCACTGATTTTGGCCGGATCAATTCCCGCTCGGCTAGGCTTTTTACGAGGGGGGAATCCGGTCGGCGGTGCCAATGGCAACGCGTCATCGGGCACCACGATCTCGGAGTTGACGGTATCGCGACGAGCTTTGCCGGGCTGATTGAGCAACTCAGCCATCTCCGACCAATACTTGCCATACACTTCGCGTGGCGTACAGTCGTGACGAACACAAATACTCGCCGCCTTGCCGACGACCTCGCCCATCATCCCGCACGTTCGCATCACACGCACGGTGCCCAAGGCCTGATGCGTCACACTGATGCAACGGCCTGCCATAAACAGATTCGAGATATTTCGCGAATAGAAGGTTCGATAGGGAACCGGATAACCGTAGTTGCGATCGATACGTCGATCATGGACGGCGATTGAGATGAATGGGTTGTCGGGAAACTTTTCAGCATACTGTTCTTTCGGATAGTGCAGATCGATCGACCAAGTACTCGGCACACAACCGTCGGGATAAGCCACTTTGTTGACCACATCGTCCTGCGTCAACACGATATCCCCCATCAAACGACGCGATTCACGCGGGCCGCCGATATAAGCGACCCAGGTCAGGTAGGCGTTCTTGTGCTTGTCGGCACCGTCACCGTTTTTCATCGCATTGAACGCTCCATAGACCGCTCGCAAATTCCAGTCACGGATCGCTTCGGCATGGTTGATTGGATCTTTATCAAACCCGCTCTCCCAAAACCATTGGCCATGATGGTCACGTGGATAGGGAAAATCGTCCATGTTCAGCGGTAGCGCCCATGGTGTTTCAGGGAATTCCGTTGGGCGATCCGCTTCGTCCCAAGCCCACATGTTGCTCATGCCCATGCGGCCCTCAGGCGTCATTTCACTATCCGCACCGGCGAGATGCCCGATCGTGGCATGGCCGGTGCAATCGGCAAACAGCGTTCCCGAAAAACGGATTTGATCGCCGGTGCGAGTGTCAAACGCCATCACACTTTCGATTTGGTTGTCTTTGGTATCGACCTTGTACGCGTGATGGTTCAAGAACAAATCGATCTTGGGCTCGGCACGCACGATCGCTTCTTTTTTGGCATCCTCGAACTCTTCGTAGGTGCCCGGTGACTTGGTAGCGTTATCGGAAAACTCGGTAACGATTTCACCGACGCGAGGATAATTTCCTCGGCGAACGTGCCCCATCGCCCAAACGCGAATTTCGCTCGATCCGTTTCCGCCCAACACGCCACGGTTCTGCACCAATGCCACTTTGCATCCCATCCGCGCTGCGGAAATCGCGGTCCCCATTCCCGCGTAACCGCCGCCGATGACCACGATGTCATAGCCACTTTTTTCCGTCGGCTTGTCCCCCAAACCGAGTTGCTTGCGACGCCATGGCCCCAACACGATCGATTCGTTTGGAGGTTCCTCACCCGACTTGGTGAAATAAATCGCGTCACAGCGTCCGTCGAAACCAGTTAGATCTTTCAACGCCACGGTGGCCTTGGTGTCGCTGATTTCAACCGTCCCTCCGGCCTCCCAAAACCAATCGGCGTTTTGGGTTCCGAAGGTGTGGTCGAGCGTCTCGCCGTCCACGGCGATTTGGAATTTCCCAGGGGCTCCGGGGGCTTCCCAGCGAGCGACCCAATCCTTGGTGCGTGCAAACACGTGGTACGTTCCCGTGCTCGGGAACTCGACAGTAGCCGTCGCATCCTCAACCGGCTTTCCGAGCCCGTGGGCGATCAAATAAGGCGACCCCATCGTCATGATCGATTGGGTGTCGAGTTTCCAGCCGCCGGGCTGCTCAAAACTCTCTGCTTCAACGAAGAGCGAGTCTGCCGCAAACGCAGGCTGCAACAATAGCGAAATCAGAACGAGGGTCGATGTTTTGATCATTCTTTGCATCAACGTCATATGAGACCTAGCAGGACAGCGGGGAAGGGATCGATTGGGTCGGTAAGGCGGCTTCATTGTATTTCACCAGCGAGGACGTAACCACCATTGCCAATGGGACAACGCCGGAATCGCCATCGCGGAGGAGAAAAACGCATTGACGAAGGTAAAACCGTACCGACAAAGGCTGCGAGTGAATGCAGCATCGAGACTCCGCTCGACGTCACCACGCTTTGCCGCCGCCTTAACCGAGCAACATCCGTCCGACATTGATGTAGATGACAATCCCCAAAATGTCGACGATCCCCGCCACAAACGGATTGCTCATCAACGCGGGATCGAGACCGGCACGTTTGAACGCAATCGGCAAGGAGGCGCCGCACATGCATCCGCAGACAATGACGGCTAACAAGGTGATGGGGATCACCAGAGCGTCATGAAACGAGGGGGCGACCATGACCGCGACGCAAAATCCAATGGTCGCCAAAAATCCGCCCAACACCAACGACACAATACTCTCGCGAACCAAGACACGGCGCCAGTCGCGGAATTTCACCTGCCCACTCGTCATCGCGGTGATCACGAGCGTGGCCGATTGGCTGCCGGAATTTCCTCCCGCACTAATGATCAACGGAATGAACCACACCAACCAAACAAATTGCTTTAGTTCTTCTTCATAATGCCGCAGTGCAAATGCGGTGAGCAACGCAGCGAAAAACAAAATCGTCAACCAAATCCCGCGTTTCCAGGACAAGGTCAGCAACCGGATCCGGAGAAAGTCATCCTCCAACGGCGCCACCGCAGCGATTCGCTGGGCATCCTCGGTCAATTCTTCGCGCACGACGTCAATCACATCATCGTGCGTGATGATCCCTAGCAACCTTCGACTGGCGTCAACCACTGGAATCGCCAACAGGTTAAATCGCTCCACTTTCTGGGCCACCGATTCCTGGTCCTCGCTGACCAAGGCGACGACCACATCCGTTTCCATCATCTCCCCCAGCGTCAGTTCGGGGTGCGCCAGCGAGGAAACCAATTGTCGCGTCGAGACGATCCCGCGAAGCGAATCATCCTCGTCAACGACGTACAAGTAATAGATCGTTTCGAGCTGGCTTGCCTGTCGTCCCAGTTCATCCAGCGCTTGACGCACCGTTAGCTTTTGGCCGAGTTTGGCGACCTCGGTCGTCATCAAACCGCCCGCCGTCTCCTCTTGGTAAGAGCGGAGACGTTGGATGTTGCGACGATCTTTGACTGGCAACAAGGGCAGAATCTCTCGGACTCGCTCGTCCGACAACTCTTGGATTAAGTCGACACGATCATCGGCTGGAATCTCTTCAACGAGCGCGGCGACCTGCGACGGTTCGTGGTCGCTGAGCATCGCCACTTGGCGTTCTTCATTGAAGTAGCCAAAGATTTCCGAGCGCCGCGAAGCCTCGGCAAACTGCAGGACTTCCCAAGCCTCTTCGTTGGAAAGCCCCTCCATGAACTCCGCCGTACGCCCGGGGTTCAGGGTCGTGCAAAACTCTTCGAGTTCGGCTCGATTTTTCTCGGCCAACATTTCGCGTAATTCAGGCAGGAAGAGCGTGTTGACCATGGCATTAAAGAGAAAAAACGCACACCGGCGTTCATTTCATAGGCAGTAAGAATGCGGAGAAGAATGAAAATGACGGAATGAAATGTCGCCCTCCAATGGTGCAAAGATGACCATGCCCTGCGGGGCGTTTGCATCGGGCGACGCGTCGGGGACGCTAATGTCAGGCGTTTGTACCGTTACAGGCTCCGTTCCCAGTCAAACGCAGGAGAACGAGCCCGAAAGTGCCATGGGGTCTCGAATCGGCTAAAACCGATCCGAACCACTCCAACACCGCTGTAAACAGGGAGGCAAGAATGATTGGGTGAAATCCCAATAGCCGCTTGGGCGTTAGCCCCGGTTAAACCACTTGAACCGTGGCTAACGTCAAAACGGCTAATCTCCCGAAAGACTCCTGCCTACCTGCTCTAGTTGCTGACCCGCTCGACGTACTCGCCCGATCGGGAATCGATCTTGATCACGTTGCCGATTTTGATAAAGCCAGGAACGTTAAATTCCGCGCCCGTTTCCACGGTTGCCGGCTTGGTCACATTCGTGGCGGTATCACCCTTGGCTCCGGGCACGCAATCGGTGACTTCCAATTCGACATGATTGGGCGGTTCGACGGTAATCGCGTTACCGTTGTACAACGTCATCGAACAACTCATGCCATCTTTCAAATACTTCCAGATGTCACCGGCAACTTCGCTGCTAACTTCATATTGCTCAAACGATTCGTTATGCATGAAGACGAACTCGTCACCTTGGCGATACAAAAATTGAACCTCGGTCGTTTCGACATCAGCCGATTCAAGCGAGTCTCCCCCTTTGTAGGTCCGTTCCAAGGTGGTTTGGCGGATCAAATTTTTCATCCTACATTTGTAGAACGCGTTGCCTTTTCCTGGTTTGACGAACATCATTTCGGTCATGATGTATGGTTCGCCATCAATTTGGACCTTAAGTCCTTTGCGGAAGTCGCTTGTGTTATAAGTAGCCATAGACGATGGTTCCGTCTTTACGAGTCAGAGTATTAGTATTACGAATAATGGGGTGACAACCCCAGAAATTACATGATCCAGAAAACGTCCCCCGGCGAGCCGGACGATGGGCAAGTGGCCGACCCTCTCGGGCAACCGGACACGATTCTAACGACATCGCGGGTTCTTGTCCTGCCCGGTTCCCACGATGATTTCCCGATCTCCTCCACCACCTCTGCAGAGGTCCCTGTAGACTGGCAAACCGCGATGCGCAAGGCGATTCGCTCGGGGAAAGAACTGCTCGAACGGCTACAGTTGCCGGCGAGCTCGTTTCCCGGGAATTTGGAATCGTTTCCCACCTTTGTCCCGCTGGAGTTTTTACAGCGGATGACCCCCGGCGACCTCGCCGACCCGCTGCTGCGTCAAGTGCTACCGGTCAGCGAAGAATTGGCCTCCGTCCCTGATTTCGTCGCCGATCCTGTAGGCGATTTGGATGCTTTGGCCGCCGGAGGGCTGATTCACAAATACGAGGGACGCGCGTTGTTGATCGTCTCGGGAGCTTGTGGAGTCCATTGCCGATACTGTTTCCGCCGTGAATTCCCGTATAGCGAGGCGGGTTCGCGACGCGAAAACTGGGATCCCGCAATCCAATACATTCAATCGCACCGCGACATCGAAGAGGTGATCCTCAGCGGCGGCGATCCTTTGACCCTAACCGACGCGCCGCTGTTCGATCTGATCGACCGACTCGATGCGATTGATCATGTCCGCCGCATCCGGTTTCATACCCGCATGCCCATCGTGATTCCGCAACGGGTCACGCCGGCGATCTGTAAACGACTACAAAAAACGCGTGCGACGGTCTGGTTCGTCGTCCACGCCAACCATGCAAATGAGTTAGACTCCGCAGTCATGGACCGCTTGGAGATGTTGGTGGATGCGGGAATCCCCGTTTTGAATCAAGCTGTCCTGCTGCGTGGAGTGAACGACGACGAGCAAACACTAGTCGATTTGTTCATGAAGCTCGTCAACCATCGCGTCCAACCTTATTACTTGCATCAACTCGATCGGGTCCGAGGCACCCAACATTTCGAAGTTCCGGTCGAGCGAGGACTCGAACTGATCGCGAACATCCGCACTCGGTTACCCGGATACGCCGTGCCGACGTACGTCACCGAACAAGCTGGCCAGCCTGCGAAAACACCACTGTAAGTGGTTGCGATAAACTTGGTTTCCAGTGCTGCGGTTGTTCACTTGAACGACTTGGCAACGCGTTGCTTTCCGGCCTGCCGCAGAACCTGCATTCCTCGAATGATTAGCGTATGTACGTTTTTGAAAACCCCGTTCTTCAACGCGAGCTACTCGGAAATCTGCGTACCCACCGTGCATTCTTGCTGCTTGGACTTTACCAATTATTGCTCGCCGCCGTCGTCCTGATGGCGTGGCCTTCGGAACAACGCCTCGATTTGACCCGCAATCCGCCTTCGGCAACAAAGCTGGTCAACCTGTTCTTTCTTGGCCAATATGTGATCGCTTCGTTGATGGCCCCCAGTTTCGCGGCCGGCACCATCACCGGCGAAAAGGAGCGTCGCACCTACGAAATGCTACTCGCCAGTCCGCTGCGACCGGGCGCAATCGTGTTTGGCAAAATGGTCGCGAGTTTGACGCACCTGGGCATGCTGATCTTCGCGTCGCTACCCATCATTGTGTTGTGTCTACCGCTCGGTGGGGTCAGTGTTTACGAAGTCCTTGCCGCATACCTCGGGCTCATCGTTTCAGTCATTTTGTTCGGCGCGATCGGCGTCTTTTGCAGCAGCTATTTTTCGCGAACAAGCAGCTCGTTGGTTGTCAGCTATTTGTTCATTCTGCCGTTGGTGATCGGAGCGATTTTGTTTTGGCAATCGCTCGAGGGGCAAGGCGAGTTGCGTTTGAAATTAGCGGTGTTGGTCATCCCCGCATTTGCACTTTCGGCAGTGATCCTGATGTGCTCGGCGGCCGCCGGACGGATGCTCTATCCGCCCGATGTGGGCAGCGAAGGCAAAGAGGTGATTGACCTCGAGCGTGAAGCCGAGGAAGCGGTGGGGCTTGTCATTCAGCCTGACCAGTTCCCGGACCGCTTGTTCGCTCCGCCCAAAAAATCTGAGTTGATGGCCGATGGGGCGAACCCGGTTTATGACAAAGAAATCCACAGCGAGATTTTTAGTCAGGGAACGTTGATGCTGAGGTTGGTGATTCAAATCAGCATGTTGTTAGCGATCCCGATGATGGGCGCGTTCCTATTCTATCAGGATGAAAAGATTGCCTGGTTTACCGTCTATGTGATCGTCTTCAATATGCTGGTTGGCCCCGTATTCTTGGCCGGTTCGATGACCAGTGAACGTGAGCGACAAACCCTCGACTTGCTGTTAACGACCACATTGACACCCAGTCAAATTTTGTGGGGCAAATTCATCGTGGGCTTCCGCATCTCTGCGGTCCTGACATGCTTTTTACTCTGGCCGCTGCTGCTTGGCGGACTGCTGAACTATAGCTATTGGAGCAATTGGTCCAGTGTTCTGGGGATGTTCGCGATCGTGTTAATGGTTTGCTTGGTGAACGCCACGATCGCCCAATTGTGCTCGCTATACTCTCGCAAAACGTCGATCGCGTTGATGTCGACCTACATCATGCTGTTGCTGTTGTATGTCGGTCCGCCCACGATCGTCTCGTTATTGTCGATCCTTGATTTCCCCGCCGCATCGATTGCCAGCGCCGAGTGGCTCGGCGTCACAAGTCCCTTCTCCGCCGCCTTTTCATTGCCACTCGATGCCAATCTGGTTGAAAATGACGAGCCCGCCAATATCGGAAATCGACAAGTCGTGGCCGGCTACTTTCTGTTTAGCGTCATGTTATTGGTGTTCTCGACGTTCGCGATGGTCGCCCGTTTGCATTCGCGACAAGGATTGTCCGAATAGGCGTGGCAGCCGCCTTTAATTTCTTAATCGTAATCCTAATCTTCACTGGTTGGTTACGGTCCAGCGGGGCTTGCACAGACGGGATTAAGATTAAGAGTGGGATTAAGCGTAGGAGTTGCTTGTTCAAGGGGTAGTGTCGCCAGACGGTGGACCGCGTTTGTGCGAACGCAACTACGGCGTGAATCCCCCATCATTTTTTAAAATGCGTCTAGGCATCTTGGCGTGAGACGAGATAGCTGTGGTCACCGCGAGTGACATAGATGGCGTCTTCGTTCAACCGCACGCACATCGCCACCAAGAACTCGATCAAGCGATCAAACTCCGCTTCATAGTTGAACGAGACTTCAAACCGTTCCATCACATCGTGCACCATCTCGTCGTGTCCGTCGATCCAATAGCCTTTGACCGGCGTTGGTGTTTGAGTGTAGGCGCGATATCGCTGCATCAAAAAGCGATGGATCGCCGAGCGTGCCGTCTCGGTGTCGTGATAGAACCGCGGATCATCCAATTTGTGCGACGGAATATAAAAGACCGTCATCTTGCCCAAGGAATGTAAATGAGGAACCGGATGATTGGGCTGAGTCATGGATCAACAATGATTTTTGTAAAAAAGTAACGACACCCTGTACTGACAAGAATGCCCCGTCCTGGGGAAGGCCACAACGCACGAAAACGTCAGGCAAGGGTAATTTCCATTTATTCCTCGTGGTCCACCGCACCGGAATCGAGCGACGGCCGACTGCCTTCGGGAGGTTGTAACGCTTCGATAAACCAATCGACTTTTGCCTGCGATTGACTTTGCACCAACTTCTCCAAAAGAGCTTTCGTCGCATCACGACGCAGCGGAGCAATGTCCGAGAGCGTTTCAAAGGCGATCGGCATTTCTTCAAATCGATGCACAAAGACCACATGCATTCCCAACGGACTTTGCACGGGGTCACTGACCGCCCCGGTTTCCGTGTTACGGACGACTTGCATTACACTCGCGGGCAAATCGCCCTCCTTTGTCACCCAACCCAGCCTCCCTCCGTCGCCTGCGGACACCGAATTGCTGTGGTCTCGCGCCGCGGCCGCGAACGCTAGTCCGACATCGCTGGCATCGCGGATCCCTTTTACAAGGTCGCTCAGTCGATGGCGGATTGAGTCGACCTGATCAGGATCCGACGAATCGGCAGCCACAAAAATCTGAGACACTTCCCAGCGACCGCCGCCGTAATGCGACTTTCGATTCTCAAAAAAACGTCGCAAATTCGCTTCGGTTAATCGGCTCTTCACAAAGTGTCCCCAGGAGACCTTGAAATCGAGATCATCGCGAACCGATTTTTCGGTCGAGTAACGTTCCTTTGCATATTGATGCAGATCACTACCACGCCGCTTCAGCTCGCGCTGCAGTGACTCCATTTGACGATCCACTAGTAACGTGAGTGCGTCGCCGCCTTGGTCATGCAACGACCTCAGTGCTAAATGTCGTCGCACCAACAACGACGCAGTCGCCTGTTGCACGCGAACATCAATCCGGTTGAATTGATTCACGCCAAAGCGTTCGATGAGCACCAAGTTCAATTCGCCAAGAAAGATGGGTTGTCCATCAATTGCGGCAAACGGATCTTCGGGCTTCCATTTTTCTTCGCCAAACGAGTCCGCCGAGAACAGGACTTTCAGCAACAAAAAAACGCACCCCCATCGCTTTAGTTGGATCATGGCAACAGGATATCCTGAAGGACGAAGGAGACTTCATTCGGCACGACCGAGGTGGGTGACTCGTAAATCAAGGTGGAATCGATAACGGCATCGCCGAGATCAAAAAAGTAACCGATCCCAACTCCATTGGCGGCTTGCCGGTAAACTTCGTAGCCGAGGTGATCGGCGCGAGAACCGTCGGGGCGTTTGACATACGCACTATTTTCAAAAATCCATTGTCGATGGCTCTCAAGTGAGCGTCCAGCATCATCGAGGGTGATCGCGACACGGATTTCGTGCAGCGGTCCGTTCTTTCGCAATTCCTCGACTTGCACCTCCATGGCATCGAGTTTCTTTTTGTTGCCAACCTCGCTCAAGGCCAACTCAAAGACTTGGCGTTTGCCGGGCAACAGCGCCTTGATGACTCCGGAAAGCGACTCGACTTTCTCCGGTTGCCCGGCGGGTAATTGCATGGGCAAATAGAACTCACTAAAGGAAATCTCGCTGTTGGTTGCGATATCGATCGTCTCGCCTGTTTCTTGTGGCTTGAGCGCGGCGCCGTCGTCGAGTGTCCCCCGTAGTTGAGCGATCGGAATACTTAAACCGATCGGCGTCATCCGTGGCTCCCAACTGATTTCCATACTGAGATTCAGAGCACTCAGTTTCGGATGATTCAAAACGCGACGTGAATTGACCGACGTGGGTTCGATTCGATAGACACCGGCGTAGGCCGCTGAGTCGACCCGAGATGGCCGATCAGACTCACGCGTGACAATTTGCAAACTCTCGCGTTCCCCCCCGTAAAAGTTGACATCCAAATTGGCTTGATCCAAGATCAAATCCACGGCATGCCAAAACGACAATGGAGTTGCCACCGCTTGAATCGGTACCGACGTGTCACCGTGATATTCAAATTCCACGCCGCTATCGCGGCTGATCGCTTCGAATGCCTCGCCGACCGTTTTTACTCCGTCCAAGCGAATCACCACCGCCGAGGGCTGAGTCTCCGCTTTGGTGCGCAGCGAAAGCAATGTTTTCCGCACGCGTGTGAGTCGTTCCGAAGCTTCGATCGACATCCCCGGCTTACGCTCAGGTAGCAACGGAAGCACCTCAGGGCCCGCTTGAATCAGCGAGTTTTCCGCCGCTTTGCGTTTCGCCAAACTCGATGCGTCAAGCTCGTCGACCCATTGGAGCACATCGGATTTGAGCTCCGCAGCGGGATCCTGACTTCGCACGACCGCGGCCAACGCGACCATAAAAATCGTCGCCACACTCAAACGAAGCAGAATCGGCAAAATTGGCTTAATCATCATTTCCATCACCGTTGACCTAACGAAGGTTCCTCACCGACACAGACGTTTGTGGGCATCCCTCCGATTCTAACCTACCTTTGCAGTGAACGCTCACCCTCCTTCTGCACCGATGGAATTGAATCGATGGCCTCCAAGCGAATTCGCTTTTGCCTCCTAACATTGCTGGCGTTGTTCGTGATTGTCGGCGGAAACAAGGCGACGGGGCAAGTCAGTGGATTGATTGAATTTTCCGCTGCGGGACGACTTCAGCGAGGGATTCCCCTGGTTTCATTAGCCCAAGAAATCGTGGTGATGGGGCGGGATGGATGGTTGCATTCGATCGACCCGACCCAACCCGAAACGCAACTAAAATCGCTCGATGGCGATTATCAGCCACTCTCGGCAGTCGAACTGCGCAGCCAATTGCGTGCGGAGTTTGGCAGCGACTTTGAAGTCGTCGCAACCCAAAACTTTCTGGTCGTCCAACCTAAAAACCGGGGCGATCGATGGGCAAAATTGTTCGAGCAATCCCATCGTGGCTTTGTCGCTTACATGAGCAAGCGTGGCGTGCACGTTCGCCAAGGCCGGTTTCCCATGGTCGCCATCGTGTTCCCCGACTCAAACGCGATGTACGACGAGTTTAAAAAGCAAAAAATTGATGTCTCACGCGTTGCCGGAATCTATTCCAACAACAGCAATCGAGTGATGACCCACGACAGTGGACACTTCTCGTTGGTCGCCGCAACCGTCCGTCACGAAGCCGCCCATCAATCGGCCTTTAACACCGGCGTCCACAGCCGCTTGAACAATACGCCGAAGTGGATCACCGAAGGGATTGGGCAACTTTTCGAGCCGCAAGCCACCACCAACATGCACACGACCGCCCAGCGTCGTGAGCGTGTCAACCGAGAGAGTCTCGACATCCTGCGATCGTCCTACCCCCGCGAAAAGGACGCTGAATTTAACCAGGCCATCTTTGACATGATCTCAGGGGACGAGATGTTTGCCGACGAACCACAGGTCCAAAACGCCTATTCGGTCGCCTGGGCGATGATGTTCTATCTCGCCGAGCGGCAACCGCGTGAATTCGCTAAGATCCTCAATCACACCGCGACACGTCGACCGTTCACAACCTACGGGCGCAACGAGCGACGGGACGACTTTGAAGCCGTGATCGGAATGGACGCGGCAGAATTCAGTAAACGAGTCCGTCGTTTTCTTGACTCGCTCTAAGTCGATTAACGTCGCAACCAACCGCGGCGATAAAAAACCCACAACATTCCGCAAGCCATCGATCCCATCATCGCAAGCGCCATCGGATACCCCCATTGCCAACGAGTTTCGGGCATATTCCATTCCGATCGGCTGCTGTCGAAATTCATTCCATAAACCCCAGCGACAAACGACATGGGGATAAAAATCGTCGAGATCAAAGTCAACAAACGCATCACATCATTGGTTCGTTGACTCAAACTCGTGAAATACAAGTCTCGCAAATCGGTAACGACTTCACGAAACGACTCGGTCACCTCCAGAATATGAGCGGCATGATCCGAGCAATCGCGAAAAAACAAACGCGTGTCCTCGCTAAACCGACTGTCCGATTCCTTAATCAAACGTTGAATGGTTTCACGGTGTCCGTAGGCGATTTTCCGCAGATACGTCAGCTCTCGCTTGGCATCACGAATTTGCACCTGTTCAATCGGCCCCGGTGAGTCCGTGACGTCATCTTCGAGTTTCTCCAGCGTGCGACCGTACTCTTCGAGTAGCGGAAAAAAGGCATCCAGAAGCGCGTCGACCAAGCAGTACAACAAATAGTCGGCTGGATTATGGCGAACTCGTCCAAGCGACTGACGAATGCGTCGACGCACCGGCTCGAACGAATCACCAGGATGCTCTTGGAACGAAATCAAGGTGTTGCCACAAAGCACCAACGACACCTGTTCCAAGTGCAACGGGATTTGCTGATCCGTCATTCTCAAAATCACCACCAACCGATCTTGGATTGTGTCGACCTTGGGACGTTGGTGGGTGTGGACGATATCCTCAAGCAACAGCGGGTGAATACCAAAACGCTCTCCGATCATCTCGATCATCCGATGGTCCGCCAATCCGACGACGTTGATCCACTGGGTGCCTGTGGAGACGTCCGCGAGTGAGCGAACATCGACCGATTCACTCTCACGCAATGACTCGGCATCGAAATAAATGCGTTCGACGTGAGTGGGGGTGGCCGTTTTGCTAGAACGTATTTTTCCCGGAACCGCACCGACACGCGTCCGCCGCTGAAACGGTTGGAAGAAATGCTTGCGGAAATGAAGACGCCGCGGCTGATGTTGCTGAGATTCGTCCACGGAACCCTACCTCAAATGGGCATACGGTATTTCGTCACTGACCTTCACTTTAGCGGCCACCCCGAGACAACGCGAAGCTCTTTGTGAAATGCCGCTAAAAACGGCCACACGCCTTGAGACTCGCGTGGGCGATGGGCGGCAGGGCCCCAGAAATAGCACAGCCCAGAATAGCACAGCCCAGAAATAGCAGCACAGCCCCAGAGATAGCACGGCCGCAGGTTGGCAACGGCGCCGCAGCAACTTGGTCGCCAACCACCCGCGTCGCATCTAGCGTCGCTTTTTCACTAATTGGCTAATCGCTTTGAATTGCGGATGCTCCGAGGTTCCGAGCCATTCGAAGAGCACCGATTCCACCGTCGTGATCGTCGCTCCGGCCGCCTGCATTCGCTGCATCGCGATTTCATGATCGCGTCCATGACGCGACGCCACCGCTTCGGCAACGACGAACGGAGCAAAGCCTTCGGCGATCAAATCCAACACGGTTTGCAACACACAAACATGCGTCTCGACCCCGGTGATGACAATTTGATCGCGAGCTTGCTTGCTCCAGTCTTCAATCGCAGCACGGCAAACCGTCGCGCTAAAGTCACGTTTTTCCTCGACGAAATCACAAACATCACCCAACGGGTGGACCAAACCGCCAAGACCTTGCGGGTACTGGAGCGTCGCTGCGTGCGGCACTTCGACGAGCGCCGCCGCCTCGATCAAACGCATGGTTTGTTCCACCACGGCATTACCCGAGGGAATCACAGGCAGCAATTTTTCTTGCAGATCGATGACCCACAACGCACTGCGATCCGAGCAAAGTCGTCGCGATGATTTAACGTGTGGCATGCCTAGGAATCGCTTTTGGACTTCTTCGGTTTGCTGGCCTTGGATTCCGTTTTGCTTGAAGCACTCGCATCGCTCGCTGGTTTCTTATCGGCCTTGGCAGCCTTTTTGTAACCGTCGCTGCGATAGTCCGTTTGATAGAATCCGCTGCCTTTGAACATGATCGCCGCTCCCGCTCCGAACAAACGCTTCAGTTTGTTCTTTTTGCATTCCGGGCACTTCTTCACAATGGGATCGTTGATCCCTTGAAAGAGCTCCATCGCGTGGCCGCAGGCGTCACATTCATAATCGTAAGTTGGCATGGGAATCGTTGCCCTTAATGATTGACCAAATTGGAACGTTAAAACAGAAGTGGGAAGCAGGGGATCGCAAGGCCGAGCAAGTTAGTTCGCAGGCCCTGTGCTAACGATGACTTGACTTGCGCGGATAACACGGTCGTGCATTTGGAAACCGCTGACCGCGACATGGGCGATGGTACCGGCCGCATGTTCGTCGCTGGGGATCTGTGAAATGGCTTCGTGAAAATTGGGATCGAACTGCTCGCCCTGAGCGGGAATCTCACGAACGCTATATTTGACAAGCGTATCGTCGAGTTGCTTTGCCACGATCGCGACCCCTTCACGTAGTCCGGCGGAATCACTTGAAGAATCGGCCGCTTCAATCGCACGGTGCAAATTGTCGCGTACTTGCAAAAGGTCATTGACCAACGGAACCGACGCGAAACGCAACTGGTCTTCGAAGTCACGCCGCATTCGTTTACGAAAGTTCTCGGCTTCGGCTTGCGCCATCAACACCCGTTTTTCCGCCGATTCAGACGACGCCCGCAGTCGCTCCATTTCTTCGTCACGACTTTCCGGGAGATCCCCCGTTTCTTCTTCGTGCACGGCATCCATCGCGTCGATCTCATCCATTTCTTGCTGTGACTTCTTTTCTTCTTCGTTCATCTTTCACTTCATGATTCTTGGGGTTGGGCGTCAGGATCAAAAAAGGTCCTGAGTTTATCGAGGAACGATTTCCGGTGCGGTAGCACCGATTCATGTTCGAGTTGAGCCAATTCGCGAAGCAATTTCTCTTGCTCGCCAGAAAGCTTTTTGGGCACTTCGATCATCACTTGGATTAATAAATCCCCCGCGCGTCCACCGCGTGGGTCCATGATGCCTTTGCCACGGAGCGTAAACACATCGCCGTTTTGGGTCCCCGCATCGACTCGAAGCGACTCGGGGCCCACCAAGGTAGGCACTTCGATTTCGGCGCCCAAGGCCGCTTGCGTGTACGAGATCGGCAACTGCAGAATCAAGTGGATGCCATCGCGTTTGAACAACGCATGAGGTAACACGGAAATGAAACAATAGCAGTCACCGGGAGGCCCGCCGTCGGGGCTCGCCTCACCCTCATTCTGCAAACGGACTCGCATACCGTCGTCGACCCCGGCAGGGATCTCGACCGTCAATTCCGCTTTTTCGTTTTGCAGTCCTGCCCCGCGGCAATCGCCACAAGGTTGACTGATTTGTTGTCCGGTGCCATGGCAATGGGGACAAGCGGTTTGCACTCGCAGAATCCCAGCCGATTGGATCACTTGCCCACGGCCACCACAGGTACCACAGGGTTCCGGCTGGCTGCCCGGTGCGGCACCGCTGCCTTCGCAGGTGACACAGCGAATGCGTCGCCGAAAGGAGATGTCCTTGCTGACACCGCGGGCGGCTTCTTCCAAGGTCAACGTCACGTTGCAACGAATATCAGCGCCTCGCCGCGAACGTCGCCGACCTCCACCGCCTCCGCGTGATCCGAACAGATCACCAAACATACCGCCGCCAAACAAATCTCCGAATGCTTCGAAGATATCTTCGACATCGTGAGATTGGTGCGCCATCCCATCGACCCCGGCATGGCCATAGCGGTCGTAGCGTTCCCGCTTGGCTTGGTCGCTGAGAATTTCGTAGGCCTCGGAGGCCTCTTTGAACTTCTCGACAGCATCTTCGTCATTCTTATTGCTGTCGGGATGGAACTTGATCGCGAGCTTGCGATACGCTCGATCGAGTTCCTGTTTCGCCGCATCGCGTCCCACTCCTAGGACGGTGTAATAATCACGTTTTTCAGCCATAACCACGGCAACAATATCCAGAACAAAAAAATCAGAAGAGCAAAACAGCGAGACTCGCTAACAATCCGGCCGCAATCCTATCCGGCCCCTCATACCAAAGCGGGTCGCACGCCAATCTGGCGACGACCCGATTCAGTATGGCATTCCTGGGTGCGGCACGATGATCTACAACGATCGCCGCCCCCTTGATCGACTAAGAAACAACGCCTTCGACAGGTCGTTTTTCCTTATCTTCGGTATCGAAGTTGGTGACCATGGCTTCGGTCGTCAACATCAAACCGGCGATGCTGCCCGCGTTTGTCAACGCGGTGCGTGCGACCTTCACAGGGTCAATCACGCCCGCCTTCAACATGTCGCAGTACTGACCGGTGTTGGCATCGTAGCCGATCGTCGGCCCTTTTTGCAGCACTTCGTCAACCACCACGCTGCCGTCGATGCCGCCGTTATCAGCGATTTGACGCATCGGAGCATCCAACGCTTGCAAAATAATGCCAACGCCGATCTTCTCGTCGCCCCGAGCTTTCTTCTGCGCCGCTTCGACCGCTTCGCGACAACGCACCAAGGCAACGCCACCGCCGGGAAGAATACCTTCTTCGACTGCGGCACGCGTGGCATGCAGTGCGTCTTCCAAACGAGCCTTGGTTTGCTTCATCTCGGCTTCGGTTTCGGCACCCACACTGATGACCGCCACACCGCCGGCGAGCTTCGCCAAACGCTCTTGGTATTTTTCCTTGTCGTACTCGCTATCGGTTTGCTCGATTTGAGCGCGGATCTGGGCCACTCGCTTGTCGATGTCGGCACGCTTTCCGCTGCCTTCGACAATCGTGGTGTTGCCCTTGTCGACGTTGACCTTCTTGGCGCGACCGAGTTGCTCCAACGTCACATTTTCGAGTTGGATCCCCAAGTCTTCGCTGATCAACGTTCCGCCCGTCAACGTGGCGATATCGCCAAGCATGGCCTTGCGGCGATCGCCAAAGCCAGGAGCCTTGACGGCACACACATTCAACGTGCCACGCAACTTGTTGACCACCAACAACGTTAACGCTTCCGCATCCACGTCTTCGGCAATGATCAACAAAGGTTGACCGGTCTGAGCCGTCTTTTCCAACAACGGAACCAGATCGCGAATGTTGCTGATCTTCTTCTCGTAAAGCAGAACGAGGGCGTCTTCAAGAACCGCCTCCATCGTGCTTGGATCGTTGATGAAGTAGGGGGAGATGTAGCCCTTGTCGAACTGCATCCCATCGACGTAATTGACTTCGGTCTCGCGGCTCTTGCCTTCTTCGACCGTGATCACGCCGTCCTTGCCCACTCGCTCCAACGCATCGGCCAACAAGTTACCGATCACTTTGTCATTGTTGGCGCTGATCGCTCCAACGTTCGCGATTTGCTCTTTGTTCTTGACCGGTTGGCCCATCGCGATCAATTGCTCGGACGCCGCTTGAACCCCCTTGTCGATTCCACGACGAATCGCCGCTGGATTGCTACCGGCAACGATGTTGCGGAGCCCTTCTTTGAAGATCGCACGAGCCAAAACGGTGGCGGTGGTCGTACCGTCGCCGGCGAGGTCGCTGGTCTTTTGAGCGACCTCGATGACCAACTTGGCTCCCATGTTCTCGAAACGATCTTCGAGTTCAATTTCTTTAGCGACCGTGACACCGTCTTTGGTTACGGTGGGTCCGCCAAACGACTTGTCGATGATCACATTGCGACCGGTCGGTCCCATCGTTACGGCGACCGCATTGGCCAACTTGTCGACGCCCGCCAACATGCGAGCCCGCGCGTGGTCGTCAAATAGCAGTTGTTTTGCCACGAGTGAATTCCTGTAATGAATATTGCTGTTGTTCGTTCTATTGATTCAGCGGCGGTGACACACACGCCGCCGAGCTATTTCGCCAACCCCCTTACCGCAAAGCAAACCTGCTCTGCGGGAGTGCGAAAATCGAAAGCGCTGTAAACTACAGAACCTTGGCCAAGATATCGCTCTCACGAAGGATCTTCATTTCGCGGCCATCGACTTCGATGTTGCTTCCGCCGTACTTGCCGTAAATCACCACGTCGCCCACGGTGACACTTAGCTCACCACGGTTTCCGCTATCCAACATCTTGCCAGGCCCGACAGCGACCACGGTGCCACGCTGTGGTTTTTCGCGAGCCGAATCGGGGAGCACGATACCGCCCGCGGTGGTTTCTTCCGCTTCGACAGGCTCAACAACAATGCGATCATCCAACGGACGTAGGTTCATTTTTGCCATAGTATTTTTCTTATCTGTATTGAGAGTTGTGTTTAAAAAGGATTCGTTCAAATGGGCCGCAGAACGAGGGTTCTGCGGACGGAAAAAGCGTGCCTCGCGGGAGGGATCGTCTCCGAAACGATGACGTCACGAAAGACGATCCCAATCTCGATGCGAGGCGAGTGCATTACATCATGCCGCCCATGCCACCCATGCCGCCCATGCCGCCCATGCCTGGCATGCCGCCGCCCATTCCACCCATGCCACCCATGCCGTGATCATGGCCATGGTCGCCACCGGCTTCCTCTTCTTCGGAAGGAATTTCGGTGACAAGCGATTCGGTCGTCAACAATAGCGACGCGACGCTCGCTGCATTGGTGAGCGAGGTACGAACCACCTTGGCAGGGTCCACGATTCCAGCGGCGACGAGATCACAATAGGTCTCGGCGTTCGCATCGTAACCGTCATGCTTGCCCTTCATCTGCAAGACACGATTGACCACGACGGCGCCATCGAGCCCCGCGTTGTTCGCAATCGCGCGAAGCGGTTGATCGAGGATATTACGAATGATTCGGACGCCGAGCTTCTGGTCGCCTTCGGTTTCCTTCTCCAATTTCTCAACCACACTGCGGCAACGCAGTAGGGCGGTTCCCCCACCGGGAACGATTCCTTCTTCGAGTGCCGCTTGGGTCGCAGCGCGAGCGTCGTCCAAAAGAGCCTTGCGCTCTTTCATTTCCGTTTCCGTGGCAGCCCCGACGGTGATCTGGGCAACACCACCGGCCAACTTCGCCAAACGCTCTTGCAACTTCTCGCGATCGTAATCGCTGTCGGTGTTGCTGATTTCGCGGCGGATTTGCTCGACACGTCCCTCGATATCGGCCTTCTTTCCCGCACCGCCAACCATGGTGGTCGCTTCGCTGGTGATGGTGATCTTCTTGGCGCGGCCCAAGTCGCTGAGCTTGACGCTTTCCAAATCGATGCCGAGATCCTTGAAGATCGCCTTGCCACCGGTCAACACGGCAATGTCGCCGAGAATCGCTTTGCGACGATCGCCGTACCCCGGTGCCTTGACAGCACAAACAGTCAAGATGCCACGCATTTTGTTGACAACCAAGGTCGCAAGCGCTTCGCCTTCGATGTCTTCGGCGATGATCAACAATGGCTTCTTCGCCTTGCTAACCGCTTCGAGCAACGGAATCATCTTCTTGTTCGCACTGATCTTCTCTTCGAAGAGCAACACGTAGCAATCTTCGAGTTCGACCGAAACTTCGTCTTGGTTGGTAACGAAGTGAGGCGACAGGAATCCGCGATCGAACTGCATCCCTTCGACCACGTCGACGGTGGTTTCGTTCGTACGGCCTTCTTCGACCGTGATCACACCATTCTTACCCACCTTGGTGAACGCATCGGCGAGCACGTTGCCGATTTCGGGATCGTTGTTTCCAGCGATCGTTGCGACTTGCTTGATGTCGCTCTTGCTCTTTTCGTCAATGGGCTTGGCAAGCTTACCGATTTGAGCAACCACGGCGTCCACCCCCTTGGCGATCCCACGCGAAAGCGCCATTGGATCCGCCCCCATGGCGACCATTTTCAGGCCTTCACGGAAGATTGCTTCGGCCAAAACCGTTGCCGTAGTCGTACCGTCGCCGGCGACGTCGTTCGTCTTGCTAGCGGCTTCTTTGACGAGTTGAGCACCAAGGTTCTCAAACGGATCGTCTAATTCGATGTCTTCAGCAACCGTCACACCATCTTTGGTGACTTTCGGGGAGCCCCAGCCTTTATCCAACACGGCATTGCGACCGCGAGGTCCCAAGGTGCTGCGGACGGCTCGCGCCAATTTGCTGACACCGGCCAACAATGGCCCGCGTGCATCGTCGTCGAAAACGATTTGCTTTGCCACGACGTTTTTCTCCTGTGGTTTCGTCTAATGAATGCTGCCGCTTGGCACTCACCCCAAAAGCAGGGGTACAGAGCCGAACAACAACAAAGTAAAGGGATGTGATCAAAAATGTGTGTCTGCCGGAAAAGGCAGCCGAACCCGTACATTTCCGGGTGGCACGCGCTCTCGCGGGTGAAACGTAAGTCTGCAACGGTGGCAGCAGCCAACCGGTTGGCCTCCCTGGAGAGCAACCCGTGTGCCACGAACACAAAAAGATCCCTAAGTCCAATCCAACAAAGGATTTAAAAAACAAAGCCCGCCTCGCACCCCAATTCCCAATCAAAACGCAATGTCAGGTTGGCAGAACTTCGTCTCGATCACCTCCGCCACCATCACGCCCCACTAATCACAAAAGCCACCGCCCCCCTTTTGGCCCTCCGCGTGAGAGACCTCCAGTCGCGAGCCGCGCTCCCAGCCAGAGCGTGTTCTCAGCCAGAGCGGCCACCCCACAGAGCAGCAGTGAAGGGGGAGGGCAGCGGAAGGGGGGACCAGTAGACGCAAGGGACAGAAGACGCCAGGGACAGAAGACGCCAGGGACAGAAGACGCCAGGGACAGTAGACGCCAAGGAAGGACGAGGGTGAGGGGGGCGAGGAGGCGGGCGAGGAAGAACCTCCCAGCCCAGACAGGCCGCTTGTCCTCGTGAGCTTCCCCCCCTGCCACATCCACAACCTGGATGACGAGAGGGGCCAAATCGGCTTCGCCACTTGAATCTACCCCCCGACGAACTTCAATGGCGAGAAAATCGATCCATGACGTGGAGGCCACTCCAGGTGTCGGCGACCGAACGGATGGGGGACAACAAACTCAATTTGACCGTTTTAACCGTCACCAACAGGCCCGGAACGTTTGCCATTCAGAGGAAGTTTACTCAAGAAACGTTGACCGAACGCTGCTTCAAACGTCCACTTGCTCATGTAGTCTCGCGCGGATTGTGTCCGGGCGTGCAAACATGTTTCTCTCGCACGGGTAACACTGGATGTCGAAACGACGACGCCTGACCGCTGTTCTCACATTTGCTGCCGCTAGCTTTGCCGCGGCCGATGCGCCAGCCTGCTTCCTAACCGACTGGCTCTACGGACGACAACCCGCCTACGTCGCTGGCTACGCTCCCTATCCCGTAGCCTCGCCCTATGCGGTCAACTACGGGTATGCGGCCAACTACGGGGCCGCCCCGGTTGCCTATGCGGCGGGTTATGCGCCCGCGTCGCCGATGGTCGCGGCGTATCCTCCCGCGTCGCCCCTTTATAGCGCCGCGTATGGTGCGACTCCGCTGACGCCATCGGCAACGCCGCGGTATCAAATCAGCGGGGTCTACCAAGCCCAACAACCCGCTTACGCCTACAACAACCCTTCGGTTTACACGGGAATGCCAGTGGCGAGTCCGGCGACGGCGCAAACGTCGTATAGTCTGCCCCTCAATTCAACGCCCACTCCGATTGCAACGGCTTATCCTCCTGCGACGCTCCCGACTGCGACCATCCCAATTCCCAACGGCGGTATTCCGCTCGCACAACGTCTTCGCGGTAACGCGCCCACGTCGTCGTTCTATGGCGGGGGCAACACCTATCCGATGCAACCATCAGCATCGCAGTCGTACTCGGCAGGGTATGCCGTGCCAGCGACCGCAATGCCCGCAACCCAAACGGCCCCCCTGTACGTAGTCCCGACGCAACCGCGTGTGGGTGGACTGGGACGCTTTTTCAGTTCGCTCTTTGGCACCAACTACCAAACCTCCTATTACCGTGCCCCGGTGACGTACTATCGTCCGGTGACCTCGATCGACCCGGTATCGGGCACGACGGTCACGACCCAGCGGGCATGCACCTCGTACCTCGACCAACTGCAACGTTCTCCGTACAGCAGTCTCGGTGCGAACCAGCCCAGCGTTTACTCGCCCACTCCGATCGGACAACCGGTCCCCGCCGGAGCCCCCGCGGACACTTCCCCGTTGAGCCCTCCGAGTTTGAGCGGCGGGCAATTTGCCCCCGCGTATGGCCAGCCTCCTGCGTACGGGAGCGTGACGTCGCAATCCCCACCGTCTCCCATCGGCAACGTGAACCAAGCCGGTGCGACGGTCGATCCCAACCGCCAATTCACGATCCCGATCCCTTCCACCACGATGGATCCCTACGCATCGTCCAACGGCAACAGCTCTAGCGCGCCACCGAGTGCCGGCTACGCTCCAAGCAATCTTGTTCCCAACGGTTACACCCCCAACACCGAACCCCTATCGGGAGCACCTTCGCCGGAGGGCAATGACCGCGCTCCGCTAGATCCGCCGCGACTCGAGTCAGCTCGCCCTAGCCAAACCGACACCCAAGACCGTTACCCCAGCGACATTGACCGCTACCTGGACGACCACCGCGACAACACCAGCCCCAGTGCAGGTGAACCCGCAAAATCCAAAATGCAGTGGCAACTGCAAAACCCAGCGGACTCGTCCGTGTTTGGATCCAATTCAACCGAGGCCTCCGACCGCATGATCACGGCCAATGAAAAATCAGAGCAAAGCAACCTCGGCTACTCCAGCGCCCATCCCATTCAAGCGCCACCAAACTACGTCTCTCCGTTCCGGCGTCAGACGTTAGAGGTACAACCTCAACCCACCGAGCGTGAGCAACCACTCACGGCACCGCCTCTGCCACCAAGCAGCGAACAACCGATCAACGCATCCAACCGTGAGCGCAGCCGCTATGCGATTCCGCTGCGAGAAGCGGCACTCGTACGTGAACGAACGCGTGAATCGGAAATGTTGCCCCCGGTGAATCGGACTTATCAACCCGTATCGCGTCAATCAGAAACTCGCACGCCCGCCAAACGCAAACGTCAAGAATCGGGCTGGGGTGCCATCACTCCGTGAGCGGAGACCGCCCCCTTGCCTCGACACGGGGCCTCCTTGCCTCGACATTGGCTTGCCTTGACTTTGGGTTGCCTTGACACGGGCTCGCCTTGACATTGGGTTGCCTTGACACGGGCTTACCTTGACACGGGGCACTAAAAGCGAAGGCAACAAAAAATTCTGCGTCGGGAACCGGCCAACCTCGGTTTCGTCCACGGTTGGGGTTTGGTAGAGTCTAAAGCTACGCAGGATGGGTGGCCGAGTGGTCGAAGGCAGCAGTCTTGAAAACTGCCGTAGGGGTAACTCTACCGTGGGTTCGAATCCCACTCCATCCGCTTCGGTGATTGCCTCGCGGCAAATACGAATCGCGTCGCGGGCGACCTCCCTTAGCGTCCTCACCGCTTGTTGTTGACGGACCTAGAACGAGGACGATGCTGCCGTGAGCCAACTGACCAAAATCGACCATCCGTTGGCGGCGCACCATCTTTGCACGGTGCGGGACAAGGCGACCCCGTGCAGTGAATTCCGAGCCGCCGTCGGCCGTTTGGCTGTGCTGGTCGGAGTCTATGCCACCGCAGACCTGCCGACGCGATCCACGGTGATTCAAACGCCAATCGCCGACGCGAATTGCCAACAACTCGCCTCTCCGATCGGGTTGGTCCCGATTTTGCGAGCGGGACTCGGCATGGTCGCTCCGCTACAGGATCTGTTGCCCGACGCCACCGTTTGGCATCTGGGGCTGTACCGCAATGAAGAAACCGCAGAACCGGTCGGCTACTACGACAAACTTCCCGACGGGGGTGCACCACACACCGCCCTAGTGCTTGACCCGATGCTCGCGACGGGCGGCTCAGTCGAAATGGTCATTCGTCGACTGAAAAGTTGGGGTGTTGCTGAAATCCGAGTGCTCAGCATCATTGCTGCCCAGCCCGGCATCGATCGAGTGCAACGCGATTTCCCCGATGTCAAACTTTACGTCGCCACGGTCGATCCGGAATTGAACGAACAATCGTTCATCGTGCCGGGGCTGGGGGATGCTGGCGACCGCATCTTCAACACGCCACCGCACGAATAACGCGTTTTGGCGAGCGGCAAGCTGAACCGGACAAGCACGCAGCGGGCCTCATAACGCAGCAAGCTAGCTAGCCCGGCGCACTCGTGCCTTGCCGATTTCTCGACAGCCCGATCGCCCCCCTCTTTTTTTCGGTTGGCAACGGGAATGGACGGCATTGGTTTACCGCTTATGCGTTGTTACCCCTCGCTTTTCGCGTAGTGGACAAGGCGACGAACCCCCGTTCGTTCCTTTTTTGCGATCCCCCCGTTGCCTCGCCCAGCACGCTCGACCCTAATTTCCTAGCTGTAATGCAGCACTAAACGGGACGATTCCTAATACCCGTCACTTCAAAATTAACGCATGCGAATTATCAAATCACAAACCGCTAGCTAGCATTTCCATCAAACCCCGCTTAATAGGCACAAGCGACACCTCCCCACAGGGCTATTCCGGTTAAGATCCGATGAAAATCGCTTTGACCACATCGAAAATCCTGGGATACTAGAAGAGGAGGGAGCTGGATCACTCAACGACGTCTCATTATTCTCCTCCACCGGCTCCCAAGGGCGATTATGTTTCCTGTATACTGAGTACGTCCTTCATTGCAGAGCGAATTATATAGTTTTCATTGATGTTTTTTTGCCTCCATCTCCATCAACGGAAGGCCTTTTCAGATGACAACCAAGACACCTGCCCCCGCGATTGAAAGTCGAGAGGCGATCTGCGACGTTTCCGACGAGGGACTGATCACGCAGTATCAAAGCTCGGGTGACCGCAGCATTTTCGAGACGTTAATTCAACGTTACGAGCGTGAGATATTCAGTTATTTACGACGCTACGTCGGCAATTCCGAGATCGCCGAGGACGCATTCCAGGGGACCTTTTTACAGGTCCACCTAAAATGTCAGCAATTCGATTCGTCTCGACGATTCCGTCCTTGGCTGTACGCGATTGCGACGAATCAAGCGATTGACGCGCAACGACGAAACAAGCGGCACCGCATGGTCAGCCTGGATCGCAACAACAGCAACGAGAAAGATGAGCGTTCGGGCAGTTGGTCGGAAAAGTTAGTGGGGGACACCCCTGATCCTCACGTCGCGGCGGCGCAAGAAGAGAACAGCCGCTGGGTAAACCATTCCGTCGAGAGCCTTGGCGAATCGATGCAACAGGTCATCAATTTGGTTTACTACCAAGGTTTAAAGTACCGCGAAGCTGCGGACATTTTGGGGATTCCGGTCGGAACGGTGAAGAGTCGCCTGCATGCGGCGGTTCAGCGTTTGGGCATTTTGTGGGAAGAGTCTCACGAAGAACGAAGCGAGTAAATTCTCGATCAACCAGCGACACGGTTCGTCAAAACGTCGAACCACATGCGCAGCACGCGCGTAGAACACGAAGAATGATTCGAGCCGTTATGGTCTCGTTGATCCCGTGATTTCAAACCAGTGTTGAAAGTTGATGCACGAAGACTTGCTCGGTTATTTGCTAGGCGCCCTTGAGCCGCACGAGATGGATCGTGTGGCCAAGTTGCTCCAGGAAAGCCCCGCAGCGCGTCGCGAACTCGAACAGATCGAGCGCGCCTTGCGTCCGCTCGAAGAGCACTACCAGCCCCCCGAGAGCCCTCCCCAAGGGCTGGTTTCCCGGACGTTGGCGAACCTCCCCCCGCTGCCCAAACCCGGCGAGAACGCCCCTGATCCCGTTGTCTTCGCCGACGTTGATCGCGTCTCGGAGGAAGACCAAGTCACCCTGCCTGCGATGAATAGTGGCAACGGCGTCGACCCTTCGCGACACGCTCCCTTCACTTGGCTCGACTGGGTTGGCGGCGCCTTGGCGACCGCAATTCTGCTGGCCTTGCTTTTGCCATCCTTGGTGGAAGGTCGTTTTGAAGCTCGAAAAATTGCCTGCCAGGACCAACTCCGCCAATTTGGAACGGCGCTGACTCAGTACGTTTCCCGGGATCACCAAAACCGCTTACCCGCGGTGGCCAAGGAAGGGCCCGAAGCGTTCGCCGGGGTGTACTTCATGCGTCTCAACGATGCCGGACTTCTTGGGGATGGCCCAGGACGCTGGTGTGCATCGCTCGGTCGCCCCGAGGAACTTGACGTTGCGATCGAGAGCCCGAATGAATTCGCCTCGGTCAAAACATTGCACGAAGCGTCGATCGACCGGCTAAAAGAGATCCAGCGATTGGCGGGTGGCCATTATGCCTACACCCTGGGCGTGGTGGATGGACAACAATTTGAGTCGCCAAAATTCGAATCACGGTCCTCGTTTGCGGTGATGTCCGACGCGCCGACCCTCCGCTTTAGCGGTGCGGAAACTCAGCCGCAAAGCATGGGGCACAGCGGCTTTGGCATCAACGTCCTGTACGAAGATGGGCGGGTCCAATTCCTGTCGCTTTCATCGCTCGATGGAATTCCGGATCACCCTTGGCTAAACCATCGCGGGCAAGTCGAAGCGGGGGTGAACATCGACGACGCTTCGTTGGCGCCAAGTTGGCGGCCACCGTTCACCGATGTTCGGCAACGCTAGCGTTGCCCATCACAGCGGGCCAAGCCAGTGTTCTCAACTGGATTGCTGGCACGCGAATCTCGCTAATCGGCCTTCGTCGCAAGCATCGCCGCCGTACTCGAACGCCGCTGGAGCGTTGGTAGTACCGGGGAATCGAGAAACGCTCCATTGGGCCGAACCCCAAGCACACGCACTCGCACCCTTGAGACCAGTCTTCGCCCCGGCTGAATTCCCAACAGCAATCCGAGAGCGCAGAAACGCCCGATCGACGATATTCCGAACAGGATCCAGTAAGCTTCTTGGCTGGCACCAAAGTAGGCCAAAACCCCGCCTCCGATCGCAGCACCGCCGCACCATGCGGTGCAGTTGGCGAAGTTATAGAGCGTCAGCATTTTGGTTCTTCGGCTGACAGGCACCGCGTCAAAGATCAACAGAAAGAAACCGAGCTCATAAGCCGCCCACACCACTCCGCTGAGCATTTGGATGATCGCGAGCCACCAAAAATTGCTCGACACAATCCACAACGAAGCAATCGGAACGATGCCGATGCCACCGGTCCATAACAATCGCTTCGCACCGTACCGGCGACTGAAATTCCCCCAAAACGACAGGGCAAGCACCTTGGAAACAAACGTGATTGCAAGCAACGTCACGAAATCACGATAGGACAGCGACAACTTTTCGAGCATGTAGGGTGAGAAATAAGGCCCACTGAGCTGAACCATCCCTTGCACCAACACGAGGTAGCCGAGCAAGCGGATCGCAGAAATGCCAATAGAGGAGGGGGGCGTCCCCGTCTCTGCGGCTCCCCGTTGCGGCTTCGCTTTCTCATCCGAATCCGCTGCACTATCCGAGCCCGCTGCACTATCCGAGTCCGCATTACTAACGGAGTCCGCTGTAGAATCTGAGTCCGCTGGCAAACCAAACGATGCTCCCGATTGCGAAACAATGTTCGCATCTGCCCGCACCTCGGTTCGGTGCATCGCGAGCATGGCTACGGATAAAAAGCGAAACAAGCTGGCCCCAAAAAAGGCGATCGCAAACCCGATCGTAACCCAGTCGCCCTGTTCAGCCAGCTGCAGCAGCATGCCGCCACCGACTAGTCCAGCCAAGGTGGTCGCTTGCGCCCACTTAGTTCGACGAGCGAAATAGCTAATGCGTAAGCGTGAGGGGACAACCCTCTCGATCCAGGTATTCCACGCCGGTCCGGTTGCCAAACCAGAAGCCCAGTACAGCGAGGCGAAGACCAACAACCACAACAATGAAATCGAACCGAACATGGCCGCGATCGCGATCGGAATCAGGCTGGCCGCTTGCAGCGTGCCACAGAAAACGACCCAACGTTGTTCCAATCCGAACCATCGCACGGCTGCAGGGGAAATCAACTGCGCCATTCCGCCAAAGAATAGCGGAACGCTGCCAACCAAACCTGCGGCAACTTCGCCAAGGCCGATCGCCAACGCGAAGGCGGCAAAATAGGTTTCCCCCAGCCCCACCATCACTCCATAACTTGCTCCGTCGACGAGACTCGCCCGGAGATTCGATCTCGTTACCGACGACGCGTTGGAACCAAAAAACATTGACATCAACGTGAAAAGCGAGTGGTCTAAGTGGCGTAAACAGCAAGGGCGACGCGGTTCCCCAGAGCGCCAAGGTTCTGACAAACCGCACCCCAAAAATCAAGCTGCCTCGAATTGCGAATCTTGTACGAAGAAGTCGCCTTTGAAATCGAGAGGAAAATCTTTTCTAAAGTTCGCGATTGACCACTCGTCCAAACGTCCGCGGTGGATATGATTCGCCAAAGCACGCTATTTTTCTGATTGAAATCACTGCAGCGCCCCATCATTCCACCGAATCCTCCCGAGAAGCGAAAGAGACCGAATACGTGAACGACTACGCCCGCGGAGAAAACCATTCGAAGTCAATTCCGTCCCGAGGCGCCGAAGAATCCGATGAACTCGATTTGTCAAAGTTTGAATGGAATCTGGCCGTTCGCCCGACCACGATCGCGGACCTGGATGCGTTGCTCGCCATCCAAGCGAAGTGCTTTCCCGGCATGCCGATGTGGACGCTCGAGCAGATTGAAAGCCAATTAGAACGGTTCCCCGAAGGCCAATTTGTTGTGGAGTGCGACGGCAAAGTCATCGCCTCGTGCAGCAGTCTGCTGGTCCACTACGACGACAATCTCGAGTGGCACAATTGGCAAAAGGTGGCCGATGGCGGCTTCATTCGCAACCACGTTCCCGGCGGGGATACGATGTACGGAATCGAGATCATGGTCGATCCCGATTTTCGAGGCATGCGTTTGTCACGTCGCTTGTACCAAGCTCGCAAAGATGTTTGCCGCCGTATGAACGTGGCTCGCATGATTATCGCGGGCCGCATCCCCGGTTACCACAAGCACGCCGACGAGCTGAGCGCCCGGGAATACATCGAGCGAGTGGTGGAAAAGGCGATCTTTGACCCTGTCTTGACCGCCCAGCTCGCCAACGGTTTTGCGCTGCAAGGCTTGATCCCCAACTACTTGCCGTCCGACGTCGAAAGTGCAGGGTACGCGACGTTCTTGGAGTGGAAAAATCTCGATCACAACCGCACGCCGACGCGGCGTTATCGCCACAGCGTGGAACCGGTTCGCATTGGTGCGGTTCAATATCAAATGCGTGCGGTGAAGGATTTTGAAGAATTTGCTCACCAAGCACGCTACTTCGTCGACGTCGCAGGCGATTACAAATGTGACTTCCTGTTGTTCCCCGAACTGTTCACGCTGCAACTGTTGTCCTGTTTGCCACCCCAACGTCCGGGCAGCGCCGCGCGAGCGCTTTCGGAGTTCACGCCCCAGTACCTTGAACTGTTCACCGAAATGGCGATTTCGTTTAACACGAACATCATTGGGGGTTCGCATTTCGTTGTCGAAGACGACACGCTCTACAACATCTCTTACTTGTTCCGCCGCGATGGCAGTATCGAGAAGCAATACAAATTGCATATCACCCCTAGCGAACGTCGTTGGTGGGGCGTCACGGGGGGCGACAAGGTCGAGGTCTTTGATACCGATTGCGGCCCCATCTCGATCCAAATCTGCTACGACTGTGAATTCCCCGAAGTCTCACGGATCGCCGCCGAGCGGGGTGCGAACATGATGTTTGTGCCGTTCAACACCGACACGCGACTGGGCTACCTACGCGTTCGGCTTTGCGCTCAAGCCCGCTGCATCGAGAACCATTTCTACGTCGCGATCGCAGGCTGTACCGGCAATTTGCCGTTCGTTGAAAACGCGGATATCCATTACGCTCAATCGGCAATTTTCACTCCCGCCGATGTCACCTTTGCGCGCGATGCGATCGGTGCCGAAGCGAACGCAAACGTCGAAATGGTGATCATCCACGATGTCGACTTGGAACTGTTGCGTCGTCACCGAGAACAAGGCAACGTCACCAATTGGCGTGACCGACGCACCGACATGTACCAAGTCAACTACAAAGGCGGCAACGAGGTTCGCAACATTTGATCACTCCACCATTTCATCACTTACCGCTGAGCATCCTTGCTCAACCGAGTGATTCCGATTGTGGTCCGACGTGCCTGCATGCGGTCTACAATTACTGGAAAGACGACATTTCGTTGGACCAAGTGATCCGTGAAATCGGCCAATTCACCCGCGGCGGAACGTTGGCGGTTCAGTTGGCGTGTCATGCGCTCACTCGCGGTTATGACGCCACGATCGTGACGTACAACCTTCAATTTTTTGACCCCACTTGGTTTCCCCCAGGCCGAGTCAACTTGCCTGAGAAGTTGATCGCGCAATGCGAGGCCAAGATGAGTAACGACGAACGATTTGAAATCGCGACGGAATCATATTTGCGTTTCTTGGAACTCGGTGGCCAAGTCCAAATGGAACCGCTCGAAGAAAATCTAATCGTCCGCACGCTGGTCGCCGGCGTGCCACTGTTGAGCGGGCTGAGCGCGACGTTCCTGTACCAAGAGGCGCGAGAACGTTATCAAATTCGCGACGAATCCGGGCGTACCGGCGTTTCCGACGACGTAGGGGGCGAGCCGGTCGGACACTTTGTGGTGATGTACGGCTACGACGGTCAAACCGGGCAAGTCATGTTAGCCGACCCGCTGCAAAATAATCCCATCGCGTCGACTCACCTCTACACCGCTCCTTTGTCCCAAGTCGCGGCGGCCATTTTGCTTGGCATCGCCACGTACGATGCAAACCTATTGATGATCCGACCACGGAATCATCGCTCCCCAGGAAAGGCTTTCGCAAATGTCTGACGTGATCGTGACGGAATCGCAAGCAGGCTGGATTGAAGCGATCGAGGGGGTCGAGGTCGTGGACCCTCGTGAATACTTGACCGACCCGCGTTGGAACCGTCGCCGTGGGATCAAGGTTTACAACCTCGCTCGCTCCTACCGTTACCAAAGCTTCGGTTACTACGTTTCGCTATTAGCAGAAGCTCGAGGGCATCGCCCGATGCCCAACGTCACCGCGATCCAAGACCTAGCGGGCAAAGCCAACGTGCGCTTGCTGTCGCCCGAGTTGGATGAGTTGATTCAACATGCGTTTGCCCCGCTGACAAAAGACGAATTTGAGCTGAGCGTCTACTTTGGGCGTAACTTGGCCAAACGCTACGACCGCTTAGCACGAGAGCTGTTCAATACGTTCCCGTGTCCCTTATTGCGATTCCAATTTTCACGTCGCAAAGAAAAATGGCGACTTCGCCGAGCCGAAGTGATCGGCATCAAGTCGGTCCCGCCAGCCCATTGGCCGTTTGTCGCCCGGCAAGCCGAATTGCACTTCGCCGGTCGCGGCGCGGCGCGAAGCAAGAAAAGCTCGCTTCGTTACGATTTAGCAATCCTGCACAATCCCGACGAAAAGGAGCTCGCCCCGTCGGACTCTAAATCGCTTCAAAAAATGATCAAAGCGGCGGCCTCGGTCGGCATTCGCGCCGAGCTGCTGACCCGCGAAGACGCCGGACGGCTGCTGGAATTCGACGCGTTGTTCATTCGCGAAACCACGGCGGTCAATCACCACACCTATCGTCTAGCACGCTGGGCCGAGCGTGAAGGGCTCGTGGTGATGGATGATCCACAGTCGATTATCCGCTGCACCAACAAGGTGTATCTCGCGGAAATCCTCGATAAAGCAAAAATCGATGTCCCCAAGACCATCGTGATCCATCGCGGCAACGCCGATCAAATCATCTCGGCGATCGGATTGCCTTGTGTACTAAAACGTCCCGACAGCGCTTTTTCGAAAGGGGTGACCAAGGCAGAAACGGAAGCCGAATTGGCAGAAAAACTAGAGGAAATGTTTTCCCATTCCGAATTAGTGATCGCTCAACAATTCATGCAAACCGATTTCGATTGGCGAATCGGCGTCCTCGACGGACGCGCTTTTTTTGCCAGCAAGTACCACATGGCTCGCGGGCATTGGCAAATTGCCAAGTATGAAGACGAAGGAAAACAAACCTTCGGAAAAGCGGAAACGTTGCCGATCGAATTGGCGCCACGGCGTGCGGTTAGCACTGCGGTCAAGGCCGCCAACCTGATCGGCGATGGATTGTACGGCGTCGATGTCAAAGAAAGCGACGGTAAATTCTATGTCATCGAAGTCAACGACAATCCCAATCTCGACTCTGGGGTGGAAGATGCCATCCTACGCGAAGAGTTGTATCGCAGAATCATGGAATCATTCCTGAGACGCATTGAACGTCGCAAAGCGGGAGAACATGCTCAATGAGTGCAGCAAGCAAACGGCAACTTTTTGAGGCCTTTGGCGTCGAACTGGAATACGTCATTGTCGATCGCGAAACATTGTCGGTGCGAAGCAGTGCGGACCGCGTGTTACAATCGCTCAGCCACGCGATGCCCGGTCACTTTCCCTCAGACTTTAGCGAGAGACTTTGCACATGGTCCAACGAGTTGGCGCTGCACGTCATTGAACTAAAGAACACCGATCCGATCGCCAATCTGGTTCGACTGCCGGCTCAATTCGAGCACGCACTAAGGGCGATTGAGCCCAGCTTGGAAAAGCTTGGTTTGCGTTTATTGCCGACGTCCATGCACCCTTGGATGAACCCTACCAAGGAAACCCAACTGTGGCCGCACGAGTATGGCGAGATCTACAAACAGTACCACCACATCTTCAATTGCAATTCGCATGGCTGGGCCAACGTGCAAAGCGTGCACCTCAATGTGCCGTTTGACGGTGACGAGCAATTCGCAAAACTGCACGCTGCGGTGCGATTGGTCCTGCCGCTGCTGCCCGCGTTGGCCGCGAGCTCCCCGATCGTGGATGCTCAGATCAGCGGATGGCATTCGACGCGAATGAAGATGTACATGGCCCATTGCGACCGTGTCCCCGTGATGACGGGGCCGATCATTCCGGAACCAATCTTTGACGAAGCCACTTATCGACGCGAAATTTTTGCACCGATTGCCGCCGCGATTAAACCGTTGGCCACGGGGGACTCCCTGCAGTGCGAGTTCCTGAATGCGCGTGGTGCGATCGCACGATTTGATCGCGGTTCGGTGGAACTCCGCGTCATGGACGTGCAAGAGTATCCGGCCGCGGACGTTTCGATCTGCGCCGCCGTAGTCGCGGTGCTACGCGCACTCACACAACAAAAATGGACATCGACCGAAGCGCAAAAGCAGATGCCCACCGATCGGCTCCGAGCCCTACTCACCGAGTGCTCCATCCGTGCCGAAAACACGATCATCGAAGACCAGGAATTCTTGCGACAGTTCGGAATCTCCGATCACTCGATACGTAGCGGCGATCTTTGGCAACACTTGGTCCAAACGCTGCGAGCGGAGGACCCGACGCTCGACAGTTTAATGGCTCCGTTGACGATCATCCTGGAACACGGCACGTTGTCGACTCGCATGCTCAATTTGATCGGAGACTCCTTGTCTCCCGAAGGGTTGCTGGATGCGTATGACCAAGTCGCCGATTGCTTGCAACAATGGCAACCGCTTTTGCCATGAGTGAGAATTGCTTCCTGATTACCTGCGAGCATGGCGGAAACGATATCCCGCGAGCTTATGCGGGCCTCTTTTCGTCGCCCGGCGCGAAACGCGATCTGATCAGCCATCGTGGATACGACCCCGGATCGTTGCAGATTGGCAGAGAGTTGTCCGCCGCACTTGATGCGGAAATCATCGCCTCGCAAACGACTCGATTGCTGGTGGATCTGAATCGCTCACTCCACCATCCCCAGCTATTTTCCAAATACTCGTCGCGGTTATCCGCTGAGGAACGAGCGTCGTTACTGAGCGAGCACTACCATCCCTACCGCACGCAAGTGGAGGGCAAGATCCGATCGCTGCTGGAATCATCCAACCGAGTCGTTCATCTTTCGGTCCATACATTTACGCCTCGATTTCGCGGCACGCATCGTCCGCTGGATCTCGGCATTTTGTACGATCCGAACCGCCGCGAAGAGAGCCGGTTTAGCGAACAGGTTGTCACCCGCCTTGCGTTTCGCAGCTCTGAATTAAGCGGTCCTGAATTTGAAAGACTGCGTCTGCGGGTGCGCCATAACGAACCGTACCTTGGTATTGACGACGGACTCACCACGCACTTGAGAACACAGTACCCTTCGCCAAGGTACCTGGGACTCGAGATCGAGATTAACAATCGCTATACGCGCTGGCAAGAAAAACGAAAGCAAACGCTGACCGCGGCGCTTGCTAACGCAATCCAACGCGTCCCCATCGAACTTTAAAAAGCTTGCCGTTCTCTTAGCGAATCACACCCCGACGCGTCCGTTTTGAAATCGCGTGTTTTTCACACCGCGACGCGGATGCGAGGGAATTACGAGATTGACTCGGTCCCTCGCTAACGCGTCGGGTTAAAACTCCTCAGGCAAAACTGCAATCGCGCAACTTCAAAACGGACACGTCGGGTTAGGAAAAACGTGCAGGCTGAAAAAGTGACGTTCGCAATGCCGTCTTCGACGTTCGTCGCGGTGCACTCAAGGGCACACCGAGTTAACTTTTGAACATTGGCAAGATCATCGGGTGGCCATTCATGAATGGAATGCCGGTCGTGCGCTCCGTACGGGCTGGTTGCGTCTGCGTTTGCGTTTTTTCTTGGCGGGTGTCTTGGGCCGCAGAAACCCAGTCGCAGATTTCTTGAATCCGCTCGCGTTCCTGTTTCGCCCCGCTTCGCTGGATACCACCGACCCACAAAATCGTATCGCGTGGTGAGGCTGCAGAGATCGCCCATTGGATCGCACGGCGATCATTGGCAACCAAACGCACCAGGGCACAATCCTCGACGCCATCGAGCACGGCATGCGAAGCACGCAGAAAATGCTCTTTCGAATCGGCGTTACAAGTTACGATCGACTGGTCACAAAATCGCTCGAGATGGTTGCCCGAGAGTGCAAGTTGCAAAGGATCTTCGTTGGGATCCACGGACATCACGCACCACAGCCGTCCACCAGGCTGTTTCATCGAACGCGCCGCACGCAGGGATGATCCAATTCGCTCGGGCGAATCAGCTGCATCGATAATCACATCGGCCGCGGCAAACGAGCTTAAACATTGCATCCGCCCCGGAATCTCGCGTAGCTTGCCGAGATGCTCAACCACTTCTTGAAGGGGTTGATTCAATAAAATCCCAATCGCTGCGGCGGCCACATGGTTCGCTGCCATCGCGGCACCACACAACGGGGTTTCCATTGCCGCGGTGACGGATTCATTGGTCACCAGCAACGTGGACATGCCGCATTCTTGTTCGATCAATTTTGCCGTCACGTCTGCGGCTTTACGTACCCCGTAGGTGAAGGTGTTTGCACCATGGTCCTGAACGATGCGAAGCACCGCTGGAGAATCGGCCGAGACAACCACGACTCCGCTTTGCGTCATCCGGTCGAGCACGCATTGCAATCCCGAAGGGCCAAAATCGTCGTCGTCCAGCGGAGATCCGGTGATGATCAGCAAATCAAATTCGATTGCATCGTAACGACCGTGCTTGGCATCGATTTCAGCCAATTCGATGACCGCGGTTTTTGCCCCCGCGTCACAGCAATCCGCAAGCCACTGGACCAACGGCGCCGCCGCGGGAACGCCCTCGGACGCTGTCGATTGCACGATCCCATCACATGACCCGAGGTCGGTTTGGTAGGAGGTGCGGAGCCCAATGTTGCGAAGCAACTGAGAAACCATCAACGACGTGGCGGTCTTGCCCGCCGAACCGTAAACGCCGATCGTTAACAAGCGGCGGTCGGGACGATTGAGTCGATTGGCATTGAATCCTGCCAACGCCAAGTCGACATCGCCGACCACACATTGCGGCAACGGGCAAGGCAAAATTTGTTCGGTCAAAATCCCCGCGACCCCACGTGCCAAGGCATCTGCGATAAATGCGGTTGGTTCCTCTTCACCAATGTGATAGACCACCAACTCGCCCGTCTGAGCTGCTTGCACGCTTTCGGCGATCTCCGAAAAAACGACGTCGCTGCCTGCGAAGAATCTTGCATTGGGAATCAAGTGAGCCAGCGAATACGACTCGGCTTGAGCGGGGCTCGCATCCTTGGTGCTCTCAGAATCCTTGACGGTCTCAGAAGACTTCGCATTCAAAACGAACGAAGATTTGGCCGCATGACGCATGATGGCCTCCCTGCACATGGCGATGATGAAGGTTTCAGGGCAAATCCTTTGCCACTCGGAAAAGCAGTCCTCCGCTTCACCGTTGAAGAAGAATTGTTCCCATCAAATCCAATCGGTCAAGAGGGAAAATCCTCACGCAAATGCTAGCAAACAGTGCAATTCAGGCCCTTTGCCGTCCTACAGATGATTCGGCATGCGAAAACAGGGGAAAGAAATTCGCCGATTACAACAAGCCAGCATCGCGGAGCATCATTTGTAGATCATCCCAGGCCGCTTTCTTCGCCGCAGGGTTTCGTAGCAAGTAGGCAGGGTGATAGGTCACCACAACTTTGCTATCAAAATACGGATGGAAACGGCCGCGAAGACGGCCCACCGAAAGCTTACTGTCCAACAGTGCTTGGCCGCTGACCGCACCGAGGCAGACGATGTACTCGGGCCGAATCAGTTCAATCTGTTTCTCAAAGTAGGGGCGGCAATTCGCAATTTCTTCGGGGTCGGGATTCCGATTACCGGGGGGGCGGCATTTCACGGTGTTAAGGATGTAGACATCGTCACGCGAGAACTTACACGCTTGGATCATCTTGGTGAGCAACTCTCCGGCCTTGCCCACAAACGGGCGAGCTTCGCGATCTTCGTCCGCACCGGGAGCTTCGCCAAAGAACACCACCCGTGCGTTCGCATTGCCTTCCCCAAAGACGGTGTGGGTTCGGCAGCGAGCGAGTTGTGAACATTTTTGGCAGGCTGCGACCTCGCTGGCCAATGCCACGAGCTCACTTTCACGCTGAGCCAGCGGTAAACTGGCCCCGGGATAAGGCTTCGCGACGGCGTTAAGCAAGGGGGACGCCCCTGCCGCGGTGGGGGCGGAAGTCGTTGCAGGGGCTGACTTTGTGGGGACCGTCTTTGCGGGGGTGGGTTTTGCCGCAGACGGGTTTGCCGCAGACAGTGATGCCGAATCAGGACGACTCACAGGGGTTTGCGTGCCGGCCCCCGGTGCCTCCATCGTCGAGGCCGCTGCATTTCCGGCTCCCTCCGCTTCCGCATTTGGCGAAAACAGCCGCGTCTTCAGCTCTTGGACGGCTTGTTCATTCGGCCGCGGCATCCACTGAACGCCCGCACGGTGTAAATGATCGGCCAGCGCAGCGGCTTGCATGATCAATTGGTCACGATCCAACGGGGGTGAAATGTTCTCGAGCATAGCGGGGATTCTAACGAATCTGGGCGAGAACGTCTTCTAGGGCTTTGTGATTCGGGTCGACGAGAATAGGATTCAGTGCTTCTGACTGTTGTCACCCTGTTGTTCCCGTACCCCTGTTAACACGAATGCCCGTCCCTCGAGTCGCTATTGTCGGTCGTCCCAATGTAGGCAAAAGCAGCCTGTTCAACTGGATTGCGCGCCGTCGTCTTGCCATCGTCGATAATTACGAAGGGGTAACACGTGACCGCATGACCACACTGATCGAAGCGAATGATCGCTTTTTTGAGTTGGTGGACACCGGTGGCATGGGAGTTGTCGATGCGGACAATCTCACCGATGACGTCCGCAACCAAATTGAAGTTGCGATCAACACCGCCGACGTGATTGTATTAGTCGTCGATGTGCAAACCGGCGTGATGCCCCTGGACGAAGAGGTTTCCGAGCGACTTCGCACGGTCCAGCGGCCTGTGATTCTGGTGGCGAACAAGGCCGATCAAACGCATCACGACATACTCGCGGACGATTTCCACCGGCTCGGCCGCGGCCATCTAATTCGTGTCAGCACGACTCAGAATCGCAACCGCGACGAATTGATCGATCTGATCGTGGATCGTTTGCCGGAGGCCAACGATGAATCGGTCGCAGAAACCCAGATGAAGGTCGCGATTGTCGGTCGACGCAACGTCGGCAAGAGCACCTTTGTGAACTCGCTGGCGAATGACGATCGGATGATCGTGAGCGAGGTTCCGGGGACGACACGCGACAGCGTCGACGTGATTTTCGAAATGGATGGTCAATCCTTTATGGCGATTGATACTCCGGGGCTTCGGAAACGAAAAAGTCAACGAACCGACCTCGAATATTACGGCATGCACCGCGCCCAACGCAGTATTCGCCGTGCCGATGTCGTGCTGCTGTTTTTCGATGCCGGTGAAACCGTCAGCAAGGTCGATAAGCAATTGATGGGCTATGTGATGGAAAACCACAAGCCCTGCATCTTTGTGATCAACAAGTGGGACAAGTACCACGGCGAAGTGCCCACCGATCGCTGGGTTCGTTACATCCACGCTCAATTCCCAACCCTCGCCTACGCCCCGATTGCCTTTATCACCGGACAAACCGGTAAAAACGTAAAAACGTTGCTGAATCACGCTTCGATGTTGTTCAAACAAGCCCGCGAACGCGTCTCGACCGGCCAACTCAACCGCTTGGTCCGAGCGGCCGTCGATGCCCATCCGCCGGCGATGTATCAGAACCGACGTCCCAAGATCTATTTTGCCACGCAAGTTTCGACGGAACCGCCAACGGTGGTTTTGATGTGCAGTGATCCGAAGGCATTCACCCACGATTACAAGCGTTATTTGCTGGGTGTATTGCGAGACCACCTGCCGTTTGGCGAGGTGCCGATCAAGATGTACCTGCACCGCCGTCACCGCGAAGGCGACGACGAACCCGAAGAGAGCAAGCCACCGAGTCGCGGAAAGCAGTACTAGCGGCAGCCGGGGGGGCAATCGCGATCGGGATCGGGATCACGGCTTGGGCCGAGAGCCCATTTGGGCCTAGTCGGATAACGGTTCAAGCGCCAACGTGAGCATCAGATTGTCGACGGCAAAGGGTTTTGCAGCCGCAAACGATTCGCCGGCCGTCACGCTGGCGGCCGCTCCCGTGACCGTCGCGGCAGCTCGCACTCGGGTCACGATGTTCGGTTTGTGCTCAAATTGGGTCTTGTAACACAGGATCGACTCAATCTTGGTTTCGATCGTGTCGCTAATATCGACGATTTGGTGGTAGGGATTCCCGGCCAACGTATCGGGTTCGACCGCCAAGCGATAATAGAGCTGCCGTTGAATGGAATGGACGGGCAAACCGGGAAAATACTCGTCCCATTTGGTCAACCGGCTGTAAAAGACGGCCGCGTCGGTGATTTGCATCGCTTGCCAATGGTCGGGGGAAGCCATCGGAGTCTTTTCGCCAAAACCGATCACGAGCTGAGGCCGATAACGTCGAAATTCTTTTGCCAACGCCACCCGGTGCTCGAAACAGTCGAACAAACGGCGGTTGGGCAAATCGAGCTGAATCCGCTTGTGTACCCCCAGCACGCGTGCCGCTTGATCGGCTTCGCGCAGCCGCACCTCGGGGCTGGGCGAATTCGGCGTCGGCTCGCCATCGGTGAGATCAATGATCCCAATCCGATAGCCTTTGCGAGCCAGCTTGGCCAACGTTCCGCCACAGGCGATTTCAACGTCGTCGGGGTGAGCCCCCACCGCGATCAAATCCAATCGCTCGGGTAAGTTAATTTTCTGATCGCCCACAGCCGGATCTCCCAAAAGTTATCAGTGATTGCTTCGCCATTGCTTGAAACCTCGAGCAATGCAGCCGCAGTTTGCGAACTTGACGACAAGTGAGCAACCTCAACCTGAACGCTCGTTGTGTCCCTCCCCCCACTTACGAGCGCAATCAAACCAGCCGACCAGCGCAAAAGGACGAGTAGCGTACGAATGGCCACGGCAACGCTCAACGCGAGGCAACACAGAGCTTCCGTCGCGTACAACCAGCAGCGAAATCGCATGAAAGCGAAGCTCGCTGCAGCGATATCAGCGGCGAAATCACCGTGTTTTCCCTGCAAAAGCGGCGCGATCGCAACAACCGTCACGAATTCACAGCCAGAGGGGCCCAAAGCGTACCAAAACGGCCAAGATTTCCGACTCACCGCTCCACTTCAAACTAGTCTTAGGGGTGTAAGCGGGAGGCAAACGCATCAGGAATTCCACTTGCAGAATATTAAGCGTCCCCCCGTGCGAGGCGGGGTCGATCTTTCGAGATTGGCCTCGCCTTTTTTCGTTTCTCCGTATGCGGAACAAGGACACTCCGCAGCCGACTGCAGTCGGCCAACGGATCAAGTGTGGCAATGGGGGGGCCGATTCCGACGCCTCGGCGAGGTAAAATCGATAAGGTTGTCTTTCGCTGCAAAGCTACGAAAGGCAACCATGATTGAATCAACACGCCGTGACGCGCCGGGTAATGAATTCCGCGGAAGCCACCGGTTTGGCACACGGCTAGCTTTATCAGCGTTAGGAAAGGTTCGGTAACGCTCCAAGGGGCAATCGATGCATTGTCCTGATTCACTTTGCAACACCTGTAGCAAAGTGCAACACCTACAACCGGAATCATCAGCAACCCTGCGTGGTGAAACCCCGGTTTTTTCGTAGCGAAACCACTAGGTGCGAAATAGACTCTTCAGGAAGAGTGCATTTCGACACTGCTTTTCAGCTATTCAGAACCAGAACATTGCAAACGCGTTTTCTGTCACTCGCGAAAGAGATAATCAGATGGGATTGCGACAAGTCGCACAAATCGTTCACCAATCCACCACCATCAAGCTGGCGACCGGTCTGCTGCTCTCCGCAGCGATTTGGATCCCCGCAGCGTTGGCGGATGACGTTTCCGTAAACGGAGCCACGCGTGATGGCGGTCAAGTCCGCGTCACGAGTTTCAAAATGCCGTCGGGTGATGCGTATTTTGCAGCTTCGATCCAACCGTCAGCCAGCGAAACGTTGATGGACGCGACCCGATCCGCGGACGCGGACGTCGTCGTCATCGTCGACACATCGGCGAGCCAAGTGGGTGAATACCGTCGCGATTCGATCACGGCGATCCGCGGCGTGATTGAGCAATTGCGTGCGGGCGACCGTGTTCGCTTATTCGCAGCCGATGTGAAGGCCTCCGATTTAAGTGGTGCCTTCGACGCCCCGAGCTCCTCGTTAACGCAAAACGCGATCGACAAACTGAGCCAACGCTTGCCGCTGGGAAACACCAATCTGATCTCGGTGGTCGATTCGATCCGAGCGACGTTGGTGGGCGAACCGATCCATCGCACTCGAAGTATCGTTTACATTGGCGACGGCTCGTCATTGGAAGCCAGCGCCGACAAGAAACGTTTCGAAGCCTTAGTCGATGCCTTGCGATCCGATCGCATCTCCGTTCACAGCGTGGTGATTGGCCCTACGGCCAACATGGAGGTGATGGGCATTTTGGCAAATCAAACCGGCGGAGTCCTGGGAGTCGCTGGCACGGCGGCCGAGGCAAGTCCAGCGGACATCGCTCGTCACGTTGGCGGTTCGGCGACGATGTCTCCGATTTGGCTTAGCGAAGCCAAGCTAACCGAGGGCATGAAAACCGTCCAACAAGACCGGCTGCCACCGTTGCGACTCGATCGCGATTCGATTTTGCTCGGTCGCATGACGATGTCTTCGGGAACGGCTGCATTTGAACTACGCGGTGAGACCACGACCGCGAACGTCGCGATCCAGACCGATGGCACAATCGAAGAAAGCCATCCCGACTTTGCCTTCCTGCCGGGTTTAGTCGATGATTCCGCTGCCAACCGCGGGCTGTTGTTGGCAACCGCGGGTTCGCCAATGCTACGTGCAACCGCTTCCGCCTTGGCCGCTCAAGCCGATGCCCTCGTGCGTGCGGGCAACATGGCGGTCAAGCAAGGCAATTTGCGTGGTGCAAAAGCGATTGCGGAGAAAGCACTCAAAGCGGATCCAAATCATCCGGAAGCCAAAGCGATTGAAAAGCTTGCCGAGGATGCAAACACCCTGATCATTCAGAACCCAGCGGATTCGCCCTTCGATGATATTTTCGGTGCCGATGCCGCTCCCATGGCGGAGGGTGCCGAGGCCCTCGGAGCCGAGCAACCCGCCCCCGCGGTCGAAAATGACCCGATGGCGATCGACGATGCAGCTCCTGCGGCTGCCGCACCGGCCAACGCAGCACCGGCCAATCCCGCACCGGCGCCTCCTCGTCAACCCGCTCCTCGTCAACCCGCTCCCCGCGCCGCGATGCCTCGCGACGCAGCCCCCATCCAGGCCGACAATTTCTTTGGCCCTGCGGCCGGCGATGACGAATTGATCGAAACCGGTGGCGATTTGCTCGACCGCGTGGAAGCGGAGCGATCGATTGCCGAGGGACGCTTGCGAGCCGAAGTGAACGCTCAACTGCGTGCCGCTCGACGTCAATTGATCAACGATCCCCAAGGGGTCTCCGGATCGCTGAAGTCGTTGCTCGGCAGAATCGAGAACACTGCGAACATCAACCCCGAGTTACGTCAAGAATTAATGGGGCAAGTCCGTTCGGCCATCCAAATCGCAAGCAGCAAAGAAGCGAGATACCTGGATGCCCAAGCCAACCTTGAGCAGCAAGCCAAGGGTGCCAATTCGATGACGCGATTGCTGGAAGAAACCTTCCGCAACGAACAGTCTCTGAAAACCCTCTCCGAACAAATGAACGCGTTAATCGGCGAAGGGCGTTACGAAGAAGCGGACGGCGAAGTCTCGATCCCGTTTGCTCGCTTGGCGGGCGATACGATCACGCGTGACTCGACCGCAGGACGCCAATTCATTGATTACCCGCTGTGGTTGCAAACCTACGCACGCGACCGTCGCTACAGTGAAATGCGAGATCGAAACTTTGTCGATGCATTCTCGCTGGTGCTAAAAGCGTCCATTCCGTTTGTCGATGAGCCTCCCGTCGTTTGGCCTGAAGCCGACGCTTGGCAAAAGCTCAGCCGACGTCGAATTGAACGCTATGGTGCCATCGAATTGGTCGGCGATAACGACACCGAACGTCGGATCCAAAGCGCCCTTGGCGACGAAACCAGCCAAACGTTCGTGGAAACCCCATTGGACGAAGCGATTCAAAAAATCAGTGCGGACCATGGTATTCCCATCGTCGTTGACATTCGTGCATTGGAAGAAATTGGCCTGACCGCGGACACCCCCGTCTCGCTAACACTAGAAAACGTATCGCTCCGCTCGTACATGCGGTTGTTGCTTCGCGGTCTCGATTTGACCTACATGATCAAAGATGAAGTGATGCAAATCACCACCGAAGAAGCTGCCAATGAAAACCTTATCACCAAAGTTTATCCCGTAGGCGACCTCGTCGTGCCCATCATTGACCTCGGTGGTGGCGGCATGGGCGGCGGCATGGGTGGCGGCATGGGCGGCGGCATGGGCGGCGGCATGGGTGGCGGCATGGGCGGCGGCATGGGCGGCGGCATGGGCGGTATGGGCGGCGGCATGGGCGGCATGGGAGGCGGCGGTATGTTCGCGGTTCCCGACGACGTCTCGTTGCAGAGCAAAGCCTCCGTGTCCTCTTCAGCCACTCGCGCTGAAAACGCGACTCCCCCATCCGTTGCAAAACCAGCCAAGAAAACGCTGTCACGTTTTGACATCAAACCGATCCGAATTCAGGTCGCCGAGGGCCAATCCAAAGCGGAAGCTTGGGACCAATTCTTTGCGGAAACGAAGATCGAGTCAGCCGAAGACCTCACCCGTTTGGATCAGCGCGTTCGCGCTACCGTGGGCGAATTGTCCACCAAGGCATTGAACGCACAAAAAGCGGGCAAGACCGAGCAAACGGTGGCCTACTTTGCGGAGATGCGAGACACGATCGCGGCAACCATGCGAGCCGGACACGTGCAAACGTGGATGTACCAAGCCTATGCGATTGCATTGAAAGCAACGAATGCACCTCGTGAAGAAATCGAACGCACGCTGCTTTCGGCAGTCGACTTTGCCGAGACCCCCGAAGAAGTGCTGCACGTTGCGGCGAGACTTGAAGACGTGGGCTCGGGAGCCGCCGCACTTGAATTGTGCAAAAAGGTTTCAGCAATCGATCCCTATCGACGTGAACCTTACTTGATGGGACTTCGCATCGCTCAACAAATCAATGACGTCGACGCGTTGTCTTGGGCATGCAGTGGCGTTTTGAGCCAAGCGTGGCCCGAAAAATTCCAACCGATCGTCGAACAAGCTCGCTTGGTCGCACGAGCGACCCACGGCGAATTGATTGCCGAAGGACGAACCGAAGAGGCTCAAAAATTTAGCGACTCCCTTCGACTCGCCGCTTCCCATGACGCGATCATTCGCGTTTCTTGGACCGGCGATGCCGATTTGGATCTGGCGATCGAGGAACCATCGGGAACCATTTGTGCAATCGACAGCCCTGCGTCGGCTGGCGGGGGCACCTTGCTTGGAGACTCCTACCCCGGCCGGGGTGAGGATGAGACGGGAACGGTTTCAGAAACCTACTTGTGCCCCAAAGGGTTTTCGGGCAAATATCGTTTGCTAGTGCGTCGGGTTTGGGGCAACGTCTCCACCGGCCATGCCACGGTCGAGATCGTCACGGACGTCGGTCGCCCAACCCAACGATTTATCCGCCAAGAAATTCCGATTGGCGAGCAAGACGCACTGGTTGTCTTTGAAGTCAAAGACGGACAGCGCAAGGAAGAGGTCGCAGCGGCTCAACTTGCTCACCTTCGCAATGTGCAACGAGACATGGAACACGCGGCCCTCGCTCAATTTGCCGGCGACGGCCCCGATGCGGGCCAAGTCCTACAAAACCTGTTCAATGATGTTCAATCACTGACGGGGGGCAGCATCGGTGGCAACACTGGTGGCCTAGGGCTAGACGGACTGGGACGCTTCAATCGTGGAGCGGTCGGCTTCCGACCTGAAATCACTCAGCTTCCCGAAGGAGCCTCGGTCATGTCGCTAGCAATTATCTCGGCAGACCGTCGCTACGTTCGCATCAGCCCCGCTCCGTTCTTCTCGCAAATCGGTGACGTACGAACCTTTAACTTCGTCGAAGGCGAAGGGGGCACCGACGATGGCGGTGGCGGCGGTATCGGCGGTGGCCTTGGCGGCGGTGGTTTTGGCGGTGGCGGTCTTGGCGGCGGCGGCGGCGGCAACGTCGGTTTCTAATAACGGTGACAAGCTAAGGTTGACACCCATTGCCCAACGTTTCTACCGTTGGGCAATATCGCCTTATCGTGCCTCCTACGAAGCCGCTGTGTTTCGTAGGGATGATGGATCGGAATGCCGCAATTGCTTGCAACGGACTGCGCAACGAATCGCCTTCACACTCCGTGTGATGCACCGTTGCCCATTGCGCGATGGTCGGTTGTGCGATCGCGTGCCGCTGTTTCGATTGCGGCACGTTTTGGAGTCGCAGACCAGGTGGTTCCGCCGTTGATCCTCCTGGCTTTGCTTTGCCTAGCCTCGGGTTGCACTTCGACACGGTACGTTTCGAGCCGATCCGTTCGCGAGAACCCGCTGACCAACAGCTTGAAATTGGTCACCTTTCGCGGTCCCGAGGTCAGCGAGCGGACCTGGCACACGCTGAATCGGTTTGGGTTGGCAGATCAATACACTCAGGATCACCAAAAGTGTTTCGAGCAAATTCGCCAAGCGATCACCCACTCGCCTGATTCCGAACTGGTCTACGCGCTGAGCGAATTGTCTTATGTCGAAGGCAAAAAGGCGGAGCGGAGCGGTGATCTGCTGCATGCATTGAATCACTACGGAATCGCCTTAACGAATTCTTACGACTATCTGTTCAGCGAAGACCTTCAAATCACACGAAACGCCTTCGACCCTCAATTTCGAGCGGCTTGTGATCTCTACAACGAATCGCTCGAAGATACGCTTCGCATTCTGTGTAGCGAGCATCGCATTGAACCGGGCAGCACGTATACCATTTCGACCCCCGATCGTGAGTTCATCGTCCGCACGGAAATGCGGGGCAAATGGAAGCCTGAGGAGTTCGATCGTTACGAGTTTGTCAGCGATTTCGATATCGAGACACTCAACAATCGTCACACCACTTACGGGTTAGGCGTTCCCTTGATCGCAGTCCGAAAACCGGCTGCAAAAGACGATTCACGCGAGCGGTACTATCCCACCGGACTGAGCTATGCCGTTTCGGCGATGATGCGATGTTCCCCCGGCATCGGCGGACGACGCGTCGGCGAATCGCCGACATGCGTGCTCGAATTCTTTGATCCACTCGAAGCCAACCAAATTGAAATTGCCAAGCAGTGGGTACCGCTGGAAACCGACCTCACGACTCCGCTAGCTTATTTCCTCGACAGTCCTGAATTCCGCAAACGCAATCATGCAACCGAAGGCTTGCTTGACCCCGATGGGTCTCAGGAACGGCGTGGCGTTTACATGCTCGAACCGTACGACCCCAATCGCATCCCCGTGTTGATGGTGCACGGGCTGTGGTCGAGTCCGCTGACGTGGATGGACATGTTCAATGACTTGAGGAGCTTTCCGGAAATCCGTGAACGCTACCAATTTTGGTTTTATTTGTATCCGACCGGCCAACCGTTTTGGATTAGCGCCCAACAGTTGCGGAAAGACTTAGCCGCGATGCGAGAATCCTTTGACCCAGGAGGCCGAGATCGCGCCGTCGATCAAATGGTCTTGGTAGGGCACAGCATGGGAGGACTCGTCAGCCGTTTGCAAACGATGGAAAGCGGAAACGATTTCTGGAAAATCGTCAGCGACCACCCCGCCGACGAGATGAAGGGAACGCAAGCGGACCGCGTCAAATTGGTGAGCACATTGTTCTTCAAACCGAATCAATCCGTTGGCCGCGTGATTACCATCGGCACTCCGCACCGGGGCAGCGATTTCTCGAACGATTACACGCAGTGGTTAGCCCGAAAATTCATCAAATTGCCTCAGATGTTCGTCTCCACCGGCCAGCGTTTGACACGCGAAAACCCCGATTTCTTTCGTGACACCAAACTGCTAACGGCGGTCAACGCCGTCGACTCGCTCTCGCCAAAATCACCGATCTTCCCCGTCATGTTACGGGCGAAAAAGTCCCCGAACGTCAAATTTCATAACATCATCGGCGTCCTAGAAAAGCCGTCGCTGTTGGGTCCCAAGTCTCGCAAAAATGATGGGGTCGTTGAATATGCCAGCGCTCACATGGACGACGTGGAAAGCGAAATCACGGTCGATGCGGAACACACTCAAATTCACATGACCGGAAAAGCAATTTTCGAAGTGCGACGCATCCTGCTTGAACACCTTCAAGAAGTCGATGCCAACGATCGAATTGCCATTCAACCGGATGAAGTCATGCGACCGGGGATGGATGCGTACCGGCGTTGATTGGATCGCGGGTTCTAGTGGGCCAGTTTAATCGTGGGCCAGATAACTCGTGGGCCAGATAACTCGTGAGCCCATGGCATGAACCGTTGGACTTCATCCGCGGACGACGCGCCGCCAGCCCGTTATTGAGCAATGCCCACGTTCACATCGGTCTGCAAAAACGCAGCCAAGGGAGCGACATTCTTGTGCACCTTGTTGCCCGCCACAGGCAGACGAGTCATATAAACCTTCGACTCCGCTAACGTGCCCACGCGATTAACTTCGTTGGCGTTGGATTCGCGACTCGCAGCGACATTTTCCTTTTTGACGACATGTTTTTTTGAACGCCCCGTGACGAGGGTGGGGTGTGCAAAGGCTTCCTCACGCTCACTCAACGGACGTTCGACATTAGCCTCCGCCGCATCATGCGATTCAAGCTCAGCGCGAATCACCCGAATCTCTCGGGGGGCGTCGATACCGATGCGAACCGTATTCCCTTGAACTCGAATCAGGGTGATGGTGATGTCGTTTCCGATTTGGATCTTTTCATCAAGCTTGCGTGTTAAAACCAACATGGCAGTGTCCTTTGCGTGTGAATTCTTCTTCGAGGTTAATTTGGCGTGACCCAGCGGTAGCGACCCTTGAAGGTTTACTCCGCCTTGGCAACGAAAGAGTGTTAATGCACGGACCGTGCCAAAACGCAAAAGAAAGCGACAACAAACACCGCAAACGGTTAACCACAAAGAGGTTAAGGAAAAAACAGATTGCTGACCCACGCATCATCGAAGACGTACCTCCGTAGGATTTACAATGTCTTTGTAGAATGGCCGCATGTTCGACACAGCCACTGGACCGGCACGAAAACGGCGCTCGGTACGAAAGATTTCGGTCTTGAGTCAAACTCGGAATTTTTCTTATCTTCCGCCACGAAGGCACGATCGCCAGAGAATGCAGTTGTATGCTGCTCGAGTTTCGTTCTCGGCGATGTTAACGTTCAAGTCGGCTCAAAGGAGTGACCGCCATGCCACTATCTTCCCATCAACTCAAGCCGTGGATGCTTTCCCTGCTTCGCGTCGGTCTTTATCTGACCCTATTGCTGAGCGTCATCCCGGCACTTTTTGACCAAGCCGCTACGGCGCAAGAGACTGCCAACGATGTCGTGGCGGTCGTCAATGCCGACCCGATTACTCGCAAAACGCTTAACGAAGAATCACTTCGTCGTTATGGGCATGACGTTCTCGAAAACATGGTCAACCGCCATTTGATCATGCAAGCCTGTAAGACGCATGGCATCGAGGTCACCTCGACCGAAGTTCGCGAAGAAATCGGCCGCATCGCTTCCAAGTTTGGGTTGTCGATGCAAAGTTACCTGCAACTGTTGCAAGAAGAACGTGACATCCAACCCGACCAATACAGTCGCGAAATCGTCTGGCCGATGTTGGCTTTGCGTCGCCTCGTCGCAAACCGAGTGCAAGTCAGCGAAGAAGAATTCAACCAAGCGTTCCTGTCTCAGTTTGGCGAAGCGGTGAAATGCCGACTGATCATGAAGGCCAGCAAAGCGGACGCCGAATCGCTGCGTCAACAAGCCATCGCGAATCCCGATCGCTTTGCCCAATTGGCCAAAGAACACAGCGAAGACGAATCCAGTGCGAGTGTCGGCGGTTTGATTCCCCCGATCCGCCGCTACACCGGCGATTCACGCTTAGAAGACGCTGCGTTTGCATTGCAGAACAATGAAGTTTCGCCAGTGCTACAACTCGGGGACCAATGGATTGTGATTCAAGCGGTCCGTCGCTTGCCCGAGACCACGCCGAGCCCGCAAGCGATGCCTAGCATTCGCGAACAGATTAACGATCGAATCCGTGACAAAAAGATGCGTGGCGCTGCGACTCAGTTGTTCGCCCAACTCCAAAGCGAAGCCCAAGTGGTGATGGTTTTTGGTGACGCCGAGAAGACACAACAACATCCTGGTGTGGCTGCGATCATCAATGGCCAACAAGTCAGCCTCGCTGCGGTTGCCGCCGAATGCACCAAACGTCATGGAACCGAGGTGCTCGAAGGCGAAATCAATCGCAAACTACTCGCCCAAGCGCTCAAAAAAGCCAAGACCGAAGTGACCGACGCTGACTTGCAACACGAAGTACAACGTGCCGCTGGGAGCTTTGGCTTTCTCACACCTCAGGGCCAACCCGACGTCGATGCCTGGATGGCATCGGTCACCTCCGATGGCACCACCACCCGTGATCTGTACCTGCGGGACGCAGTCTGGCCGAGTGTCGCTTTAAAGAAACTCGTCGAAGACTCCGTTTCACTCAGCGATCAAGACATCCAACAAGGGTTCGAGTCTTCCTACGGACCGCGAGTCGAAGTGCTAGCGATTGTGTTGTCGGATCAACGCACGGCTCAGAAAGTTTGGGAGATGGCACGTGACAACGCGACCGATGCATTCTTCGGAAAATTGGCCGAACAATACAGCGTCGAACCCGTTTCGGCGAGCAACATGGGCAAAGTCCCACCGATTCGTAAACACAGCGGTCAACCTGCGATTGAGCGAGAAGCGTTTGCGATGAAACCAGGTGACCTGAGCGGAATTGTGGTGACGGGCGACAAGTACATCATCATGCGATGCCAAGGCTACACCGAGCCGGTGGTCAAGAAACTCGAAGACGTTCGCTCGGAACTGGTACGCGATCTGTCGGAGAAAAAGTTGAACATGGCCATGAATATCCGCTTTGACGAACTCAAATCGGCTGCCGAAATCGATAACTTCTTCGTCGCGACGAAGGCACTCCCCCGAATGGCAACAGCTCCCGCCGAGCCAATCAAAAAGTAAACGGGTCAAAAAGTAAACGGGATCCCAATCCTGCTACCACCCGCAGCACTCCAAACTGATGGTGACCTAAAAAGCCCGGCCTGATGGTCGGGCTTTTTTTGTCTCTTATCGGAACCTGCTTATCGGAGCCCGTTCATCGGATTTTGCGTTTTCAGATCGGATTCTGCTTTTACAGAAGCGATCAAGCTGCTTGCTCGATCCTTGCTCGGAGGGCATCTCACCGGGACAACGTGTCCTCCTGCCGGGCACTTCGCGGGGATTTTGCCGCTGGATATCGCAATTCTGCAAGCAACAAACCGATAACCCCTGGGCGATTGCCAGTGTCTGACCGACAATACTTCTAAACAGAAAGCGGCGGTAAGTTCACCGTCGCCCCGGTTCCGACATTACTTTTTGGCTTGAATGACATGAGTCAACCTTTTGACGCCGATACGCCCAATATCGATGCTCCCGCAATTTCGCCTTTGACGACCGACCCGATTCCCGAGCCGTTTGAGGTCAAATTTGCCTCACGCGTCGACCGTCTGCCTCCTTACATGTTTGGGCGAATCAACAACTCGCTCTATCAAAAACGACGCGCCGGCGACGACGTGATCGATCTAGGTATGGGCAATCCCTCCGACCCGCCAGACCAGAGCGTGATCCAAAAACTGATCGACGCCGCGTCGGATCCTGGGAACCATGGTTACAGCAAATCCAACGGGATTGCTAACTTGCGCAAGGAAGTCGCCAGCAAGTACAACCGACAATACGGGGTGCGACTTGACCCCGACTCGGAAATCATCTCCTGTCTCGGTAGCAAAGAAGGTTTCTCGCACATGTGTTTGGCGCTGATGGGGCCCGGCGATACCGCCATGATCCCCTCGCCCTATTTCCCGGTGCACATGTACGGCGTCATTTTGGCCAGTGGCAATGTAGTCGCACTCGATGTAGCGGACCCCGATCGCTTTTTACGCAATGTCGCCTACACCTGCGAACACATGGCTCCCAAGCCAAAAATCTTGATCATCAATTACCCGCACAATCCGTCCTCTGCCGTTATCGAGGGTGATTTCTTCGTCGAAGTGGTTCGCTTGGCGAAAAAGTACAAGTTCATGGTCATTCACGACTTTGCCTATGCCGACGTCGCGTTCGATGGTTACCGACCACCGAGCTTCTTGAGCGCCAACGGCGCCAAAGACGTGGGTGTCGAGTTCACCACGATGAGCAAGGGCTACAACATGGCTGGCTGGCGTGTGGGATTTTGCGCTGGAAATTCCGAGATGATCCGAGGACTCGGAACCATCAAAGGCTACTACGACTACGGCATGTTCCAAGCCATCCAGATCGCTGCGATCGTCGCCCTGCGCGAAACCGAAGCGAAGGTCGAGCAGCAATCGATGATCTACCAAGGCCGCCGCGATGCCTTGGTCAGTGGCTTAAAACGTCTGGGATGGAACGTGAACCCGCCCAAAGCAGGCATGTTCGTCTGGGCCGAAGTCCCTGAGCCCTGGAAAAGCAAAATGAGTACGATGGACTTTGCCATGAAATTACTCGAAGAGGGGAATGTCGCGGTCAGTCCGGGCAGCGGGTTTGGCAGTGCAGGGGAAGGCTTTTTGCGAATGTCATTAGTCGAAAATGAGCAACGACTGCGCCAAGCGGTCCGCCAAATCGCCAAATGCCTCTCCCAATCCGCCTCGCCCGCTCCAACGGCGATCTCCTAACCCGCCCACACTCGCGGCATCAGCAGGAGAGGGGGGATCGTTAATCCGTGAATCGGGAAGTTCGCTTGAACCGGCTTCCCTGCTCACCCCAGCTTCCCTCTCCACCATCGTGAAATGCTCGGCGACAGCCACGCAAAAACGGCTTCGCTACGACCATGCTCGTCACGGGCGTAGCGAAATTGATTATCCTGAATGGGGTATAAATCCCCATCCAGGATATCAAACATGCTCCATCGCTCGGTCGCTTTGCTAACGCTTAGCCTCATCTTGCTCGCCACTTCCGGAGCCAATAGCGCCGATCCTGCTCGCCATCATCGCGTGCTACTGCAAGGCAACGGAAAGCTTGCCGTCGTTGAAGCGAATGGCCAAATCAGCTGGGAAATGCCTTGGCAGGGGATCCACGATCTGCACGTTTTGCCTAACGGCAACTACTTGACGCTGCAAAACGGCAACCAGGTTGTGGAGATTAACCCCCAGACCAAAGCGGTCGTTTGGCGATACGAGGCTGCAAAACGCAATGGCAATGAAGGCAAACGCATTGAAGTCCATGCCACTCAATGGATCGACGACGATCGCATCATGATCGCGGAATCGGGTGCCGCTCGAATCATCGAGATCGATCGCCAAGGAAACCTGCTCACTGAAATCCCGTTTGTCGTCGAACACCCCAACGCCCATTCAGATACCCGCTTGGTGCGCAAACTCGAAACGGGGAACTATCTGGTCGCTCATGAAGCCGATGGTGCGGTCCGGGAATATGAGCGTGAAACGGGAACCGTCGTCTGGGAATATAAAGTCCCGATGTTTGACCGCGAAGCCAAAGGGGGGCATGGCCCCGAAGCGTTTGGAAACCGCTTGTTCGCAGCGATTCGACGGCCCAATGGAAACACCCTCATTGCCACGGGAAATGGACACAGTGTTCTAGAGGTCACTCCCGACAAACAGATTGCGTGGCAAATCCATCAAAACGACTTGCCGTCGATTCGTTTAGCCTGGGTCACGACCTTGGAGTTGCTCGAAAACGGAAACATCACATTAGGCAACTGTCACGCAGGTCCCGGCCAGCCGCAAATCGTCGAACTCGATCCCGAAACCAAAAAGGTGCGCTGGACGTTCCAACGCTACGCTGACTTTGGAAACAATGTCTCCAACACGCTGTTGTTGGACCAATCGCCGACCAGCCGGCGCTAACGCCCCCACCGGAGCGGCAAATCGGGACCATCCACCCGCTGAGTCGACGCGATCACTCGGCTCGATCCGGATCACCAAGCGCACGCGAACGCGTCTCTCTAGCGTTTCTCGATCGGCGCTGCGTCGCTAGAGCATTGTTCATTTTCATGTCGCATCCGTCGCCCGAAGGTGAACCACGTCGTGGACAAGGTTTTACGACCGCAGCTACGGTTTGAATCCCACGTCATTTGCCAAGGCACCCTAGCTGCAACGCAACTCCCCAGGGAATTGCCGTCCAGCGCCCCAGTTTCCGGCAAAGGGCTGCCGCAATCGGGCTGGAAAATGAGGAGCGGCGAGGGATAAGCAGCGGCATTTCGCCCCGCCAACCGCGTTTCTCACCAAAATGTCCAACCGAGGCATTCAAAATGCCCGCGTTAAAACGTACCGTTTTTAGGGACTATATGCCGTTTCCATAATCGCTTGATGATCTTGGCATGAAGAAGACGAAAACAATTCTATGGAAATGATCAAAAGGCTATTGCCATCCACGGCCGTGGCCTATATCTTTCCGCCTCACTTGAAACGTGACACGCAGCAACGCGAGTCGCTGAGAGCGAAAAGGCCTCCGGCCCAGCCCTCTCAATCAAGTGAAATTCAAATGAAGCTTTAAAAAACTTTCTTTGAAACTGCGGTTGACTGATCGCCTTGAGGCTCTAAGATACCGAGCCTTGAACGAAAGCAAACCTCGCACGGCAAACACTTTAAGTGCTTCCTGCGAATGACACTTTCACTCAGTCAGTTTTGTGAAAACAAAATTAAAAACACCTCTTGCGAGCAACGGACTAAACCGCTAAGCTCGCTTGAGACAAGTCTGCCAGCCAGACACATTGATATTTGACAATTTGGTGATGATTATTCTGTTGAGTTCAGCAGTGCGAAGTCGCTCTTTGAACTTGCTAACATAGCTTCGGCGTTGTGGCAAGATCGAAAACAAATGGCGAATCGCTGAGGGTCTTTACCGAGGCCCTCAGAGCAGAATCAACTTTCGGTTTAACTTTGCTTTCTCCCGGTCAGTTTACTGACTGGTGAATCAATACAAAATTGAAGGGTTTGATCCTGGCTCAGAATGAACGTTGGCGGCGTGGATTAGGCATGCAAGTCGTACGAGAACCTCAAATAGCTTGCTAGGAGAGGGGACAGTGGCGAAAG
>NZ_SJPT01000009.1:215792-282965 GCF_007860095.1 Novipirellula galeiformis
ACTTTTTTAACGGCAGCCAGTTTAAATTCTCGGCTGAATGTTCGACGCTTGTCCATGAATCGGATCTCCTGTCAGAGACAGTCTGACATCCGCCGGTCCACTGTCAACTTTTCGTGGGCAATTCCAGTCGCGTCGTCGACCATGCCAAGTGCGAAGTCGTTCATCATCGCGTTGAATGTTTCCGTTGGGGCCATGCAACGGGTGAAGTTGTGCAGGGGCAGTGAAGTTGCGCAGCGTCAGGCTTTGTGTTTGGTGTTCACAAGTCGCGGCCAAGCGAATTGCATTGGCCAGCAGCAAACCCTGTTTCAAGCGGCGCTGGCCAGGGCGTCTCGACGTTAGGGTATGGGACGCTTCCTTGCGATATCGATGCCCATTGCCACTTCCGTTCTCAACGCTCGCGGAGATGCGCGGTCGGATTTAACAGGAGGTCGCAGAGTAAACGGAGATGATGGTCAATTCTGCTCTGTTCTCTCCGTTTTCTCCTGTTCATTCATTTCTTCTTGCGGGGCATGGCTGCGCCGGTGGCACGATTTGTATCCATTTTGTACAAGTCGCGGCCAATCGAACTGCAATGGCCAGCAGCAAACCCTGTTTCAAGCGGCGCTGGCCAGGGCGTCTCTACGTTAGGGTATGGTGCACCGTGTTGCGATATCGATGCCCATTGCCACTCCCGTTCTTAACGTTCGCGGAGATGCGCGGTCGGATTTAACAGGAGGTCGCAGAGTAAACGGAGACATTGGCAGATTCTGCTCTGTTCTCTCCGTTTTCTCCTGTTCGTTCATTTCTTCTTGCGGCGAACGGTCCATGCTTCAACGTGCGCGGACAAATCTTGCGCTGTCGAGACTCTTGCTCCACTACATTGCCGGCAAAAACATGTGGGGCAAAAAGATGCATCACATGGGGAAAGAGTTCAGCGTCGCGATCACGCGGATCTATTCGTGATTTTTTTGCCAGACATCTTTAGTCGTCCAAGACGATCAGCACGGTCGGATTTAACAGGAGGGCACAGAGTAAACGGAGACACTGGTCAATCTTTTCTCTGTTCTCTCCGTTTCCTCCTGTTCGTTCATTTCTTCTTGCGGGGCATGGCTGCGCCGGTGTCACGCGTTGTGTCCATTTTGTAAAAGGGACGCCCAAGCGAACTGCAATGGCCAGCGGCAAACCCTGTTTCAAGCGGCGCTGGCCAGGGCGTTTCGACGTTAGGGTATGGGACGCAGTGTTGCGATCTCGATGCCCATTGCTACTTCCGTTCTTAGCGCTCGCGGAGATGCGCGGTCGGATTGAACAGGAGGTCGCAGAGTAAACGGAGACATTGGCAGATTCCCCTCTGTTCTCTCCGTTTCCTCCTGTTCGTTGATTTCTTTTTGCGGCGAACAGCCCATGCTTGAACGCGCGCGGACAAATATTACGCTGTCGAGACTTTTTCTCCACTACATTACCGGCAAAAATATATGGGGCAAAAAGATGCATCACATGGGGAAAGAGTTCAGCGTCGCGATGGCCCGGATCTAGTCTTCATTTTTTTGCCAGGCATCTTTTTGTCGACCAAGGCGGTCAGCGCGGTCGGATTTAACAGGAGGTCGCAGAGTAAACGGAGACATTGGCCGATTCCCCTCTGTTCTCTCCGTTTTCTCCTGTTCGTTCATTTCTTCTTGCGGCGAACAGCCCATGCTTAAACGCGCGCGGACAAATCTTGCGCTGTCGAGACTCTTTTCTCTACTACATTGCCGGCAAAAATATGTGGGGCAAAACGATGCATCACATGGGGAAAGAATTCAGCGTCGCGATCACGCGGATCTATTCGTGATTTGTTTGCATGCCGTCTTTTTGTCGTCCAAGGCGATCCGCGCGGTCGGATTGAACAGGAGGGCACAGAGTAAACGGAGGCATTGGCCGATTCCCCTCTGTTCTCTCCGTTTCCTCCTGTTCGTTCATTTCTTCTTGCGGCGAACAGCCCATGCTTGAACGCGCGCGGACAAATCTTGCGCTGTCGAGACTCTTTCTCCACTACATTACCGGCAAAAACATGTGGGGTAAAAAGATGCATCACATGGGGAAAGAGTTCAGCGTCGCGATCGCCCGGATCTAGTCTTCATTTTTTTGCCAGACATCTTTAGTCGTCCAAGACGATCAGCGCGGTCGGATTTAACAGGAGGTCGCAGAGTAAACGGAGACATTGGCCGATTCCCCTCTGTTCTCTCCGTTTCCTCCTGTTCGTTGATTTCTTTTCGCGGGGCATGGCTGCGCCGGTGTCACGCTTTGTATCGATTTTGTACAAGGGACGCCAAGCGAATTGAAGCGTCCAACACCAAGCCACGGATTCGGAAATGAAAAAAACACTCGCCTTGATCGGCGTCGCGATCGCGATCGCCGCGTTCGTCATTCCGCTACCCGATACTCGCTCGCTTCAGGCGGCGCCGCCGAAAGGCGTTGCACTGCCCGATTGTGAGAGGGGAGGCACATGGGGGTTCGCTGAATCGACAAGCGATCCCAATCGAGAATCCGAAGATCGTTTACACGCGAAGGTGTGCGTTTTGTCGTCGGTAAACGAAAAGGGCGATTCGAGACGTTTCAAGAAACCATGTTTTCAGGCGGCGTGACCTACATTCGCCTGCGACCGGTCAAGCTGATCCAACAAGTTCCCGAATCGCAGTAGAGCGAAACCCAGAGGGAACGCCCGCCGACTGCGGCCTTTAAAATAAAACTCAGGCCAGCAACACGAAAAAAGGGTTTCCGCTGATGAAGCGAAAACCCTTTCTTTGACTCAGTGCGGATGAGAGGACTTGAACCTCCACGCCCTTGCGGGCACTAGAACCTGAATCTAGCGCGTCTGCCAATTCCGCCACATCCGCGATCGGCTGGGCAAACAATATCGCCTTTTTCTGCGAATCGCAAGTGGCTGTGGATATTTCCAACCATTCCCTTTTCCGCAAATTTTGCTGCCCCCCTTCGCAGTCGCTGCTGACATGCGGAATGCGGGGCTGGCGTACGCCGCTGTCTGTACCGACATGCACGGCAAGTTCGCCAAACTGGTATGCTAGAATGCGACGACTTGTGAACGAAAAATTTACGAATCCAGGATCTGAGCGAGAAACGGCACGCATGCAACTTCAATGCCTCGGTACGGTTGGCTATCATCCCAACGCCCAACGCCATACCTCGTGCTACTTCCTGCCGGAATCAGGGATTTTGTTGGATGCGGGAACGGGCATTTTTCGTTTGTCATCGCGAATTCAGTCCGATTCGCTCGATATCTTGCTCAGCCACGCACATCTCGATCACACCTGTGGTTTAACCTTTCTGTTGGATGTGTTGTTCGAAACGCCAGTCAAATCGTGCCGCATCTGGGGCGAGAAAGCAAAGCTCGACGCCGTTCGCAGCCACTTATTTTCCGATTTGATCTTTCCTGCATCGCTCGACGCGGAGTGGATGGAGATCGATGAGCTAGACGAGTTCACGATCGGAGACTGCTTGATCTCGTATCGCACTCAAGATCATCCAGGCGGCAGCGTGGCCTATCGTTTGGAGTGGAAGAACGAGCAGAAACAATTGGTCTATGCGACGGACAATACCGGTGACACCAGCGAAGCGATGGCGGCTTGGGGCAAACGGTGTGACCTGCTGATGCAGGAATGCTATTTTCGCGATTCTGCCGCCCAGTGGGCTCAGAAAACCGGCCACTGCTGGACCAGTCGCGTCGCCGAAGTGGCGAAAGGCATGAGTCCCAAGAAATTATTGATCACGCATGTCAATCCACTCGACTTGTCCGCCGACCCGGTCGATCTCGAAACGATCCGCCACCAAGTCGATTGCCCCGTCATTCTTGCCGAAGATGAAATGATCGTGGACTTCTAAGCTCCCGGCTCGGCAGCGCCGCTCCCGGCACCGTAACGCCTAGCTGCGGGCTTCTTTGGCTTGCTGCGTTTGTTGTGCTTCGAAATCTTTGTAGAGTCGGTCGAGCACTCCATTGACGAATCGCGGGCTGTTTTTATCGCCGTAGCGTTTGGCCAACAAGATCGCTTCGTTCACGGCTACGCGTCCAGGCGTGTCGCCGTAGAGGATTTCGTAGCCTCCCAGCCGTAACACGTTCCGGTCGGTCACGGCCATTCGGGGCAAGGTCCAATGGGTCGCAAGTTTACTGAGATGGGCATCGACATCGCTGCGATGCTCGAGGGTTCCGCTCAAAAGTTTGTAAGCAAACTCGGTCAAGGCTTTACGTCCTTGCAAACGCGAGCGAATAAATTGCCTAGCGGAGTCATCATCGCGAGGATCGTTGACGTCCGCCTCGTAAAGCAGCTGCAATACGATCTCGCGGGCACGGCGGCGAGTGGACATGCGAACCTGACAACAAAGAGTGGGATAAATTAAAGGTAAGCCGGGATTCTATGCGGAAAAGGCGGGAGCGCCGATTGGGGAACCCAAGAAACCGTCGGGGAATCGGTCGCCGTGGTGCATCTCGCGCTTCGGCGGTCACGGTTGGCCGCGATTTCGCCAGGAATAACGTCGTTCCGTTGCCCCCGTCGCGGGCTGGAGGTTTCTTGGCCAGTTTATTGCTTGGGCACGTTATTGCTTGGGCACGTTATTGCTTGGGCGGTTGGGGCTCTAATTCTTGCAGCCAGCGTTCCGCTTCTTCGACCGCTGGCTCGGCCCACGGCTGATCGGCATGCAGTTGGACAATCCCGCGGAGCGTCTTGATGGCGGTTTCCGGGGGTGCTGCGGTGACGGTGCGGCGAATGCGATCGAGCAATTCCTCCGCCCTGGGGTCGATCACAATCGCAGGAGCGCGCTCGGCAAGCTGTGCCGCTTCGTGCTTCGCCAACACAACCATCTCCGCCAGTTGGTTGTCGAACGGCTCATCGGGGGAGGTTTGCAGCGTGGCGGTGTCGTAGATTGCCAGCCATTGAGTTAGGCGTGCCGCCGTCCCAGCGGGATCTTGTTGGCGATCGCTCATGGCATCGAGAAAGCCCTGCTCGGCAGCGGAGAGTGGCGAAATGCCCAGCTTGGCTTGCACCCCCAATCGTCTTAGCGTGCGTTGTAAATCCAATGATCGGTTTAACTGTTGAACCATTTCGAAGCGTGGGTCCTCAGGAAACCGCGTCAGAAATTGAGCGATTTCACGTTGAGCTTCGGCAGCGTTCTCGGATTCGGCGTGATCGGCAATGATTGCGTAGAGATCGTCCGCGGTGGGTTGCTTGGTCGCTTTGAAAAACAACAGCCCCGCAGCGATCAAGACGGCTGCCATCAACGAAATGGAGATGGCTTGTTTCCAATGATCGCTGGTCGACGCGTTGGCGGCTCCCGAGGTTTGGGGGGAGGCGACCTCGTCCTCGACCGATTGAAAGTGAGTGGGGCGGCTTGCCGTCGGAGTCGACGTCGCTTCGTCGTTTCCTGGGTCGGTCGGGCGAACCGTTGCGGCGGTATTGCGTGAGACGATCGTCGCTTCGAATCGCGAATCGGCTGGCGTGACTTTCGTCTTGTGGACCAAGTTGACGGTCTTGCGTGAATCGCTCGACGGATTCGGCGAAGCGGCTCGTGGTGGATCCGCGGCGCTGATGCCCGTCGTATCGAGATCCCCGGCGCCAGTTTTGTCCAGCAAGGCGTCCGTTTTTTCGGCGTTGGAGTGATCTGGGGCGGAGACGCCGGGCTCGGTGGGTAACGAACCGGCGTGAAGGGTTTGTTGATGTAGCAGTCCGGCCCGCATCGCCTTCAAGCGATTCATCACCGACAGCGACGTCGGTGGCCGGTCGGCAGGATCCTTTTCAAGCAATTGGTGGACGAGCTCGACAAGCGCCTCCGGCAATTCGGGATCGATCAATTCGAGCGGTACTGGGCGATCGCGACGCAGTGCCTCGACCACTTCGGTCGTCCGTTTGCCTGGAAAAGGAGGTCGACCGGTTAACATCGCGTAAGAAACGCTACCGAGTGCATACAGGTCGGTGCGCACCGAAACCCCACTGCTGTCGGCTTGCTCGGGCGCCATGTAGTCGGCGGTCCCCAGAATCGATCCCGCCATCGTTTGTTCGCCAAAACCGAATAATTTGGCAATGCCGAAGTCGACCAGTTTGACTTTCCCGGCGTTCGACAAAATCAAATTAGCCGGTTTTAAATCGCGGTGAATGACCCCGAAATCGTGAGCGTGTTTCAGTGCCGCACAAATCTCGATCGCGATATCGATTGTGGTTTGCCAATCCAGTTTTTTCTGGCGACGAATCCGCTGTTGAAGCGACTCCCCTTCGACAAGTTCCATGGAATAGAACAATTGGCCCTGCTCTTCGCCGTAACCGATCAGCCGGACGATTCCCTCGTGGCGGAGACGTTTGAGCGTTTCCACTTCGGCATCAAAACGTCGCCGAAAGCGGGGTTCATCGGCAACGTGGGCGGCGATCAGCTTGACTGCGACTTTTTCGCCCGTGCGTTCGTGCACGCCGACGTAAACGGCCCCCATTCCACCTCGACCCAATGTCTCTCCGACGCGATAAGGGCCAAGGAATTCAGGAGATTTCATCGCAGCGGGGTCTAACACGAGTCATGAAACAAAAACAGCAGAAGGTTCGCTTCGAGTCGACATTGTAGCCGAACCGACGCGGCGTTCATGAGGCGAGTCGAGAAACGTCGGTCGCGAAAGTGCGATTTTATTGCCGCCCAGGAAACACTAAGATCCCGGCCATGAATGAAAACCCACCGCGGCAGCGGGATCAAACCCTCCGAGCCTCCACCGCACCCACTCGCTTTTGCTTGGCGATGGCCAGCATGGTGATGCTTTGGCTCTCCCAACCTCCGCTCGGGCTTTGGCTCGTGGCGTGGGTTGCGTTGTTGCCTGGATTGGGGCTCGTTTGGCAAACCTCGCCGCTGAAAAAACGCGATTTTGCCGCGATTTGGTTCGCCTCGACACTGTTTTGGCTGATATCGCTGCAAGGCATTCGTCATGCCCATCCCGCCATGTATGTTTGCTTGCTGGCGCTGGCGGGCTACCTCGGTGTCTACTTTCCCCTGTTCATCGTGCTGTGCCGCCGCAGTGCGAGATGGAACGTTCCGCTATGCGTGTCCGCCCCGGTCGCCTGGGTCGGACTAGAGTGGGTGCGGAACTACATGCTTACCGGCATTTCCGCGGTCATGCTCGGCCACACGCTGGCGGAGGTCCCCACGCTGATTCAAATCGCCGACCTGTTTGGCAGCTATGGAGTCAGTTTCATGATCGTCACGGTGAACGTGGCGATCTACAGTGTGCTGGCTCGCTTTGTTTTCCGAAAACCACAACGCAGCAAAGCGCACGAGGAGCGTGTTGCGATCGAGGAGCGTGAAGCACGCTGGGGTCCCGTTTCGTGTGTGGTCGCAATTGCCTGTGTCGGAGGCGGTGTGTTGTATGGCCAATGGCGACTCGGCGAACCGCTGTCGGACGAATTGGCGACCTTTGCGTTATTGCAACGTGACGAACAAGTTGAGTACCAGCAAGACGTTGAACGCGAGCTGCGCATTTTCCAGAACTACGCCAGCCAAGCGGTCCAAGCCCTCCAACGAAGTGACCAAGCGATCGACGCGGTGGTGTGGCCCGAGTCGATGTTTACCGGCGGATTGCCATGGATGGTCGTGGAACCCGATGCGGTGGTTCCCGAGCAATATCCAGGACCGCCAGAGACTTTTGTCGCCATGGTGGAGCAAAACCAAGGCTATTTCCTGGAGCGTGCCAACGAGCTGCTCGAGCATTGCAAAAACGTGAATCCCGGCCAACGGAAACCGCACTTGGTGGTCGGCTGTGGCGTGGCACGCTATGGATCGACGCCGCACGCTTATAGCGGGATGGTTCACATTTCACCCGCGGCGAAGGTGCCCGCATGGTATGGCAAAAATCACTTGGTGATGTTCGGGGAATACGTTCCCATTTTGCCGAGTCTCCCAGGCGTCCGTTCTCTCATTCCCGCGGGCTTGGGCGTTACGCCGGGGGATGGCCCCAGCGTCTTTACGGTCAACGACACAAACGTCGTGCCCTTGGTTTGTATCGAGACTGCGGTCGAACGGGTTGCGCTGAACCACATTGCGAACCTTCGCGATAATGCGGTCCGTGCGGATGTGATGGTGACCGTGACGAATGATGGTTGGTTTGATGATTCCAGTATCCTGGATCACCATCGCCGCTGTGCCCAATTGGTTGCGGTGGGAACGCGGCGTTCGGTATTGTCGTCGGCCAATAACGGTCCGACGGCGTGGATCGATAGCTGTGGCCGGTTGGTGGACGCGTTGCCCGCGGGGACGAACGGAGCGATCATCGCGACACCCCGCCGCGACCCGCGAACGAGTCTCTATGTTCGGATGGGGGATCTGCCTGCGAAATTGCTTGGGTTGGCGTGTTTGATCGTGTTGGGGGGGATGGTCTGGGAAGCGGTGGCGCGCCGTCTCCGTCATCGTCGAGGGCGAGCTACGGCCAAGCCCGGGGCCGATGCCGCCCCAACCGCCGCAGAGGCAATCCCTCCGCTGGACGCCTAAGCAGTTGCTGCCCCGCCCTATTGCTAAGTGATCTTGACTGCACCCCCCCCGAAGGGGATTCTTTCGGTTTGGGCTGCGTGGCGGGAGCGGTAAAACGGGGGAATGGATACGTGAGGGGCGTGTTTTAGCACATGTTAGGGGTGTGTGATCGCGTTCTTGGCACCGATGCGGAGGCTTCATCCTCCCCAAATCGAGCAATAATTAGTTCAATTTTGGGTTTGGTTGCACACGGTGACCGGGTTGTGGTTGTCGCGCTGGGGCAGTTTTGCTCACATACTACCCCGCGACGGTACTGATCGTACCGTCAACCCTCGTTTGCAGCTTGCATCCGGAACGCTCGAGCCCATGAAATCGGCGAACAGCGTTTGCACAAATGCCATAGGAAGTTAGACACATTGAGTGCCAATTGCATTGAATCCGATACGGCAATCGAATCGTGGCAAAATTCAGTTGCCGTTGGAAACGAAGTCCGGTCGTCCGAGGAACAGCATGCCTTGGATCGAGAGCTATTGATCGCCAGCCGTGAATTCGCGGTGGAGCAGCGCGCGAAGAGTTGGTGGCATCTAGGCACCACGCTTTTAGCCGTGCTGTTCTTTGCGAGTGTGGCCGGATTGGGACACGCGTGGTGGTTGCGAAGCCTCGCCAGCCTGCTGACCGGTTTGACATTGGTGCGGATGTTTATCCTCTATCACGACTATCAACATCACGCCATTTTGAAGCATTCCAGATTGGCTAACTGGATTCTGAGTCTGTATGGCAACTTGATGCTCACGCCCCCGAGTGCGTGGAAACATTCACACGATTATCACCATCACCACAATTCGAAGTTGTTTGGCGTCGACATTGGCTCGTTCCCAATCATGACGACCGAGAATTATCGAAAAGCATCCTGGTCAGACCGACTGGCTTACCGAATCTCACGTCATCCGCTGGTGATTTTGCTGGGCTACTTTCCCGTCTTCCTTTACGGCATGTGCATTTGCACCGCGCAGCGCGATCCACGCCGGCATTGGGACGCTTTCACCTCGCTATTGATTCATTTTGGTTTCATCGCAGGCTGTGTTTGGTTCAGCGGTTGGACGACAACGATGTTCGTCTTTTTGCTGCCCACTTGGATTGCCACCTGTGCGGGAACCTACTTGTTCTACATCCAGCACAATTTTCCCGATGCGAAGATTCGTGACGGCGAAGAATGGAGCTACACCCACGCGGCGTTGCAATCATCGAGTTTTCTCGATCTGGGTCCCGTGATGCACTGGATGACCGGTAACATTGGTTACCATCACGTGCATCATTTGAATGCGAAAATCCCTTTCTATCGGCTTCCCGAGGCAATGCGGGCGCTTCCACCGCTGCAAGCACCGAGAAAAACGTCCCTCAAGCTTCGCGACATCATCGCTTGTTTAAATTTGAAGCTTTGGGACGAAGAGCAAGATCGCTTGATTACGTACGCCGAAGCCAAGCTGTCGTAGCGGTCCCGCGGCGGCGAAGCGGGTGCTAGCTCGGTCGCCGATTGGCGGACGTTAAACGCAGCAGGCTGTATGGGGCATCGTCGACTTCGCGCGCTGCCGCGAGCACAAACACCGTTGCCCACAAGCGCCGTTGCTCGCAAACGCCTTCGCCCCCAACCACGATCGCCCGCGTGCTTCCCGTGGTGTGCTCTAGCATGACTCAGCGAGAACGACGCGCCGGAGGCGTCAAGCGATCAAGCATTTGCTTGGGCGGAAGCAGATCGAGCACGTCACGATCATGAGCATCCATTTGCTCGTAACGCTGCAGCAAGGTGCTGGCATCTTCCTCGCGAGACCATGCTTTTCGGCGCACCGTTTCCTCGGCCCAATAACGCAGCGTTACCGTTTCCATCATCGGATTGCGTGGGTCGCCGGCGATTGAATTGAGCAGGTCGCGATCGGTGTCTGACAAGATGATCTCGATCGACGATAACTCCGCGACCGTCAAGGGAGCGGGACGATCCTGTGCATTGCCGCTGGGCGGTGAGCCCCGCCCCGACGAGCCTGGGCCCGCTGAGCCTGGGCCCGCTGAGCCTGGACCCGCTGAGCCACGGCCTCCCGGCCCACGAGCAAAGCCAAAACGCCCGTTGCGCAAATCGCCGCGTCCCATATCGCCGAAAACGATCGCTCCAATCGTAATCATTTCAGCTCGTTTGGTGTCGGTGAATTGCGTCAAACGCGCGATCGAACGCGTCGTCGCCTGGTCTCCGTCGGCCAGTCGCTGTTTCAGGATTTGGTGCAGTGCGAAGGCAATTCGTTCGATCGAATCGTCCGACAAATTTAAACTCGATCGTTTGGAGACCGCATATTGCGTTTGATCGATCGCTTGTTTGATGGCCTCGCGTCGCTCTTCAATCTGGTCGGATTCGATCTTGTCACGCAGGTCGCTTGACAACGTCTCACGCCACGCCGAATACGCTTGCATTGTCTCTAGCATCGCGTCGGCGTCGGGTTGGGAGCGAACCGCATCGGCGGTCTCGCGTATGCGTTGCTGATCTGGCTCAGGCAGACTGGTGAATCGTTTCCAGCGAGAATCTAATTGCGCGCGTTCGACCAACGACAAGGTTTCGATCGCATCCTCGCGCTCGGACGTTTTGACGGTCGCAACCATTGCTTTGGGAGGCGACAAGTCGCCGATCTCTTTCATGGCCGTGATCATTTTTGTCCATGAATCATTCAAAGCCAAATCACGCATCAATTGCAAATCGCGGCCGTAGTAATAGGCGTCGATGTTCTCGGCAATCGCCAAATCTTCGAGTTGGGATTGGTAATCCGTGGCGCGGACCGCGTAGATCGATCCTGCCGCGACCAAGGCAGCAACCCCGCTGAGCAGCAACGTGATCAAGGGCCAGCGGAACCGAGTCACTGCGAAACGCGGTCGTGAGGTGTCGGCGTGGGGGATCGCAAGATCCGCGACCACCAACTCCAATGTCGACTCCACCAACTTTTCACACGGAGTGGTGCTGGGAAACTCGTCCAATAAATCCCAACCTTGCTGCAGTTCCTGCAACCGACGCCGCAATCCTTCCTCGGCCAACAGACGATCTTCGAGTCGGCTGCGCAGGTCACTCTCAAGCTCGCCATCGACATAGGCAACGAGCAACTCGTCGTCAGGGTCCAGCGGCGCGTCATCGGTCAGCAGTGTCGAGATCACGACTCCACCTCCTTGGTGATCAGCCCCGAGTCAACGTAGGGTTGAAGGATCTCTTTTAAGTTCACTCTCGCTCGGCTGAGTAACGACTTGACCGCTTTGGGGGTCAGTTCCATCGTTTCGGCAATTTCGATGTAACTCATGTTTTCAAAACGTGACAACATCAACGCCATTCGCTGGCGCTCGCTTAAGGACTGGACCGCTTGACGTACCATCTCGGCTCGCTCGCTTCCCTCGCTGAGGCGTGTTGGCATCAAACCGCTCGCTTCTAGCGCGGTGGATGCGAGTAGTTGGGCATCGCTCGGGGCATCACTGCCCCGAGGGGCATCCACCTCGTTGACTTCGCGGCGACGGGACAGCGTTCGAGTTGAATTCCGCGCCACATTACCTGCGATTGTAAATAACCATGTGGAAAATTTTGCGCCCGGTTCGTACCGCTTTCGAGCGCGATAAACGCGTAAAAAGATTTCTTGGGTCAAGTCCTCGGCCAATTGATGACTGGGGCCGAGCGTGTGCATCAATCGCACCAATCTTGCCTCGTATCGACGCACCAATTCTTCAAACGCTCCAGCGTCATCGTCGCGAACGCGCAGCATCAAACGAACGTCCGGATCGGACTGTTGATAACGCATCGCGGTGGAATCGCTAACTGCCAAACAAACGTTTCGAGAAAGAGAGGGCGTTACGGAAAAGAGAGGAACGGCGACCGCAGCAAACGGTTCTGTTTAGTCTAGTGTTTTAGGGATCAATGGGGATCGATACGATCATCCCCACTTCAATTAACCCGGATTTTAACCCGAAGTTTCGTGAAAACTTTGCCGCGCAATCGGGGCAGCATTCCGCAATGCTTGCGTTCGTTAACGCTTCGTCGGATTTTCAACCGCCGCGACTATTATTCAGTCGCGACCGCATTGGGCTCCGCCGTCCTGCTCTCGGCGTACCCATTTCTGGGGGTGAAGCGTGCCGAGGCCCGAAGTGCCAGCGTTTTATCCGCTAAAACGCTGTTCTTTTCGCTGGAAATGAGCTTTGTATCGTCGTCTGGTGCTTTGGCACACCCTTTGCCAATACCTCTGGATCAGCAGATTGATGAGGCATGTCGATGCCATTGGCGAAATTTTTTTGGCAAGTGGAGATAGGAGACTTTCGTGAGATTACAATGGAACGTTGCTGAAACTTATCCCCTCGCGTTCGAGCGATCCGGCCAGCCCGTTTGCGGCCTCACGCTCCAAAATCATACGCTCCAAAATCCTGCGCCCCAAAATCCTGCTTTTCAGAACCTTGACGCCGTTCCTGTCGTAAGGACGGTTCTCGATGCGACCGGTCATCGGGGAGTGTTTTTGTGAATCACACCAAGAAAATCAACCGTGCCTCTCGCAACGGTCAACGTGAACTTCCTTGGCAAGTTCCGTTTGCAGCCGCGGCACACCTCAATCACTGTCCGTCCCCCTCTTTTAAAAAAAACACTCGTGAACAGGAGGCGAGTGATCGAGAGCTGCAACCGCTCTCTGCTCAAGTCGATCGCGGACTTCGGGGACTGCGTTGGTTCCTGATGATGTTGGTCGGCGGCTGCCTCACGCTCGGAGCCATTGTTTGGTGGCGACTGCTCCATTGAGTCATCACCATCGGATCGCTTCGCTGTGTGTCCAGAAGAACTTTCGTTAGTCGTTTCGTTATCCCGGTACAAAGGATCAAACAGATGAAGTTAGATATCAGCAGCAATCGAATCGTGATTGGTAACTCCCTTCGCAACCACATTGAGGAACGGCTCAATCAATCGTTTCAAAGGTTGGAACGGTGGGTGCAAAAGGTTTCGATTTGTCTGGATGACATCAATGGTCCTCGCGGCGGAGTGTGCAAGCAATGTCGCGTCGTCGTGACGCTCAACGGCGTCGAGTCGGTGGTTGTCACCGAAACGGGGGACAGCGTAGGGGCGTCGTTATCCCAAGCGATTCGACGTGCCGGATATGCGCTGAAGCGACGTGTGAAGTCAAAGCAGCACCGCCGAACCAAGCAAGTCAAACGACTCCATTCGGATCCCATCGTATTGGCCGCAAGTGTCGTTGACAGCGAGTTGGGGGAGTTGGCTGAACCGACGGAACTTCACAAAGTGGAGTGATGACACCTCGGAGTGATGACACCTCGGAGTGGTGACACTTCGAGTGACGCGACTCGACGGTAACTGACTTGGGAATCTCCTCGGCAACCCGGATATTGAGAGCCGGGCGCCGAGGGAGGGATTGGATGCCGCTAGTTTTCGCGGTCCCTGTCGTTCCGGAGCCGTTTTTCAAATGTCAGCCCCAGATCTGCGATCTTGGTTCTCAGCGTGCTGCGGGCAATGCCCAAGATTTCACTCGCTTGGGCTTGGTTTCCTCCCGCATATTGCAACGTTTCGGGTAACAAGATGCGATCGATTTCGCCGTGCAGTTTCTGATACAAACTGGGATGTCCCTGGGAAAGTAATTCGTGAATGAATTGGCGAATGTTTTCGACATCCAAGGCTGAGGTGGTGTGATCTTCGCCGGCCAGCACCTCCCCGCGACACGTTGCCGGGAGCGAAGCGGCCGATAGCACTTCGCCTACGTTTCGCACCAACGCATGCTTCACTGCGTTTTGCAGTTCCCGTACATTTCCTGGCCAACGGTATTGCTCGAGCATGGTCATCGCCTCGGGGGCGATGGATCGGATCTGTTTTTGCAAGTCGGCACTGAACAGCTTGATGAAGTGTTCAACGAAGATGGGGATGTCATCGACACGCTCTCGCAGCGGAGGTAATTGGATCGCGAACACGCTGAGCCGATAATAAAGGTCTTCGCGGAACGTCCCCTCGTTGACCATCTCGAGCAAGTGGCGGTTGGTCGCCGCAATCACTCGCACGTCGACCTGGATTGTTTCGTTGCTGCCCACGCGTTCAAAGCTTCCGTCTTGTAATAGGCGTAGCACTTTTGCTTGCGTCGTGGAGGTCATGTCACCGATCTCGTCGAGGAAAATGGTCCCCTTGTCGACCTGTTCAAACTTTCCGATCCGACGTTTGTCGGCTCCTGTGAAGGCGCCACGTTCATGCCCGAACAGTTCACTCTCGAGTAAGTTTTCGGGTAACGCCGCGCAATTGATCGCCAAAAAGGGACGCTCCGCGCGACGACTGTGTTGGTAGATCGCGCGTGCCACCATCTCCTTGCCGGTCCCGGTCTCGCCGAGGATCAAGGCATTGACATCTTGAGGGGCCACTTGGCCGATCGATTTGTAGACCTCCTGCATCGCTGGAGAACGACCCACGATCTGGTCCGCATTCGCGTCGCCGTCCCCCGCGATTTCAAACCGGGCGGGCACTCGGCTCATGCGACTGATCTCGAGCGCACGATGGATGGTGGATAACAAATTTTCAAACTCAACCGGCTTCAACAGATACTCAAAGGCTCCACGTTTCATCGCCTCAATCGCCGTTTCACTCGTCGAGTAGGCGGTGATGATAATGACTGGAATTCGGGCGTCGATTTCGTGAATACAATGGAACGCGTCGAGCCCCGACATGTCGGGCAACCGTACGTCGAGAAGCACCGCATCGGGACGATGTTCTCGGACGGCGGCAATCCCACTTTCCGCCGTGCCCGCCGTGATCACTTCGAGGGAGTCGGTTTCCAGACTTTTCTTGAGCGAGTAGAGCAGGTTGGGTTCGTCATCAATGATGATTAGTTTGGGCACTTCGGGTTCCAGGTCAGGTCAGATGAGGTCAGATGAGGTCAGATGAGGTCAGATGAGGTCAGATGGGGTCAGATGAGGTCAGATGGGGTCAGATGGGGTCAGGTCAGATGGGGTAACGCGGTTCCAACGGCCAACGGCAATCGCACCTTGAATTCGGTGCCGCCGCCGCTGCGAGCTTCCGCTAGGAGCTGGCCTTCGTGAGCATCAATGATTCGCCGCGAGACGGCGAGGCCGAGCCCCACGCCGGGATCTTTGGTGCTAAAGAACGGCTCGAAAATTCGCTCGAGTTGCTCCATGGGTAAACCACAGCCGTTATCAATGACGCTCAAGCATACCCATTCGGGTCGTCCAGCGGGCGATGCCTCGTTGTCTGAATCGATGCCTTGTCGCTCAACGATCACTGAAATCTCTCCGCCATTGGGCACTGCATCAAATGCATTGAGTAGCAGATTCAGCAGCACTTGTCGCAACTGTGACGCATCGCCTTGCACCACCATTGATTCATTTGGCAATTGGGTGTCGAGTTGAATGTGTCGAGTTTCCGCGCGGCTTGCCACAAGCCCCATCGTTTGACGGACGATGGCGGCCAGCTCAACGGGTTTAGATTCCAGTTCCGCGGGGCGAGCAAAATCGAGAAAGGTTTGTAGCAGATTGTCGAGTCGCGTTATTTCTTCGTCTAAAATGGCCAAGTCGGTCGCGTTCAAGTTCGTCGAAGGGGGATCCCGGCGGGCCGATTGCACGAGTGTCTTCATGCACATCAACGGGTTTCGTAGTTCGTGGGCCAAGCCGGCCGCTAGTTGTCCCACCGCAGCCAATTGATCGGCGCGAATCACTTCATGCTGTTTCACTTGCAATTGTTCAACCACCGTGGCGACGCGACTGGCGACCGTTTCGAGCACGATTTGTAAGTCCTGTAGACTTGGGTCCGCCGATACTTCGACCGGTCCAACGACCATGTCCAACTTGCCTACGACATCACGAATCGGAACCGAGAGCATGAACATGGAACGGTTGATCGCTCGGGACACCCCGTACCCAGCTTCCAAGCCGACCACCGCGCCGCAGGCGCCTAGCAATACCATCACCAATGCCAATTTATGAGCCAATGACTGGTTTTGTAGGTTGCTTTGTTCGAGCTCATTTTCGTTCAGCTTGAGATAGTGGTGAGCTCTTTGTAAAACGTGGTCCGACAGAATGGCTCCGCGTAGTTGTTCGATATCCGTGGACGAAATTGGTGTCGTCCGGTCATCGACAAGTTGGTGCAATTGGATGAAATAATCCTGTAAACCCCCACGCAGTTCTGCCAATACCGTTCGCTCTTCGGTGGTCGCCGATAACGCGGTGGCCTGAGAGAGCCATTGATTGACGTCACGTTCCTGTTCGACCGCGACATCGAGGTGTGCTGGTTCGTGGGTCAGTGAGAACATACCGAGCTCATGTCGCATCTCATGAACGAGCAACTCCAATTCCTCCGCCGCTCGGATGCTCGCCACATTGACATCGAGGAGTTGCGAGTTTTGCCGTTGCAACTCAAGCACATACCACGCTCCTGAAAAACCGAGGCACAGCAACGCGAAGCCGCTGACGGATAGAAAAACCCCCAGTTTGTTTCGTAGCTTCATTAAAAGTGACTCGCCAGTGGTGGATGAAATTCAGTCGGCAACGATGAAAATCGACAAGAAAATTGAATCTGCCGCGTTGGGGGCCGGACGCGTTGGTTCAAGGGGGCATGCGAGCAGACGGCTGCCGCATTTGTTGCCCGCTTTCTACGTTGCCCGCTTTGTTGCTTGACACGCTCATTGGCAAACGCTGTGCCTTCGCCAGCCAAGCTTATTCGTTGAAGCACGCGGCTCCGCTTTGAAACGATAGCCTGATATCGGGGCTGCACGCGTTGAAGGTTCGCCTCAAGTGCATTGCTCGCCGCGAGTGCATGACGCGTCTCGAATAGCGTCCACCGCAGAAACCTTTGCTATATTGAATTTTACCGTGTCGCACAAGCGTTAGGCTCCGGCGGTGGTGTTCAGTCGGTTTCGCTTCGTTCGATTCCCTTTGTTCAATTCCCACAACCTCCCACGCGGAAGTGAGTGACCCATGAATTCCAATGAAATTAAATTGGCGGTGAAGCAACTTGCTTCGGCGGATGGCGTTGACCGCGAGAAAGCTCGCCAGTCATTGGTCGATGCAAACAGCCACGAAGTGATCCAGGCGGTGATTGCCGAATTGGTGGACCCCCGCCGTCAAGTTCGTTGGGAAGCGGCCAAAGCGTTGTCGCAAATAGCCGAGCCGATTGCCGCGCTGCCGTTGGTGCACGCCATGGACGATGAAGACCACGACGTTGCCTGGGTCGCCGCGGAGGGCGTGGCCGAGATGGGCGAAGCCGGATTGGAAGCGGTGCTCAGTGGGCTGACGCGGTCGAGTCGCTCGGGATCGTTTTACAAAGTCGCCCACCATGCACTCAAGCAAATCCGCAAGCACGGCAGGCATCGACAGCTCATTGCGACGGTGATGGAGTCGTTAGAGGGGGTTGAACCCCGTTTGTCAGCACCGATCGCGGCCTATCACGCCTTGCAACAACTTCGCGGTGACGGAGTGCCAAGCTGACCGATTTCCACGCTCCCGCATCCGTTCGATCTCGGCATGTTGGATAACCCGAAGCGTAAGCGAGGGAATGATCACCGTTGACTCGGTCCCCCGGTCCCCCGGTCCCCCGCTCCCTCGCTGACGCGTCGGGTTGTGATTTTGAGTTTTTTTGCATCGTTCAAAATTCCTTACGCCTTGTTAACTAAACGGTCAAAATGTGTTTAGTCGCTCGGATGCAATATCGACGCTAGCCGATGCGATCGGGGCAAATTGCCGCTGTGGGAGTTCTTGCCGCGCAGCTCGACCCTGGCCCCTCCATTGGCCCCACCGGCGTTTGCGGGACGATTTGGCAGTCCAATCCCTTTGGCACAGCGTATGCAATGCAGTGCAGTGACGCATACGCATGAGTTTAGGGAGATTGTTTTGATGATGAGGGCATGGCATTTAGGACGATTGGCGGGGATCGACGTACGGATTCACTGGACGTTTCTGCTCGTTCCATTGTGGGTCTATTTTTCGAGCCTGGCGGCGGGCAGCGGTATCGCCAGCGCCGCCCTTTCGGTTTTGTTCGTGCTCACGATTTTTGCTTGCGTGTTATGTCATGAGTACGGGCACGCGTTGATGGCACGCTACTTTGGTATTCCCACACGTGATATCACCTTGTTGCCGATCGGCGGCGTGGCGAGTCTACAACGCATGCCTCGTCGGCCGGGCCAGGAGTTGGCGATTGCCCTGGCGGGCCCCGCCGTGAACGTGGGCATCGCCGCTGTGATTTTCGCGGGAATCGTATTCTTGAATCCAGCCTCGGGGGCCGTTGCGTTGTTCGCCACGCAATTGGCGATTGTCAACGTCGCCTTGGTTGTGTTCAACATGTTGCCGGCGTTCCCGATGGACGGTGGCCGTGTATTGCGATCGCTGCTTGCCATGTGGATGCCCTACGCATCGGCGACTCGGATCGCAGCCACAATCGGGCAAATCACCGCGATGGGGTTCGGTTTACTTGGATTGATCACTGGCAATTGGATACTGGTCCTTGTCGCTGGCTTTATTTTTCTTGCCGCTCGCGGCGAAGCGATGATGGCCAGTAAAGCAGCTCCTTCGCACGAGCTTCCGTTTGAGCAGGACTCAAGCAGTGAAGTTAAAGCGAGGTTGATGAATCACCGGGGATCGTATGTCCCCCCGCGACGTTCGCAACCGATCGTGATCATGCCGATCCGTTTTTACAATCGGAATCGATCCCAGCATTCGGCTTAGTGAGTTGCCGCTAGGGTGCCAATGGCTCGGCGAAACTCAACGGGTGCCCGTCGGGATCGCGGATGTGAAAGTAGCGTTCGCCCCATTCTGCATCGCGTGGTTCAAATTCGGGGTGTAAGCCTCGTTCCAATAACAGGCGATGCATTTTATCGACGTCGTTGACCCCAAAGATCACCAGCGTCGTGCTCGGCGGTGCCGACGCGGATTCGAGCAATCGCAAATTCAAGTGATGCTTGCCCACCGAAAACGTCGTGAACGTCGCGGACTCACCACCACGATGTAGCTCAAAGCCAAGGCGTTTGTAAAAGTCAACCGCCGTCGACATGCAAGTCGTCGCTAGGGTGACTGCCGAAATCCTCATCTACCGGTCCTCCTCTACGCGTGTTCGTCCACTTATTCTTATCCAGATGCTTCTCTCGAGGGGGCAACGGGAAACACTGTCCCATTCCCGCTCTCGCTCATCCATGATGGTATGGCGTGTTGGTTGCACTGCAAAGCGATCTGCCGGGTGGGGGCTACGGTGATCGGGGGTGTCTTTGTTAATGTGGCCTCGCTGGCTTCCCCTTTCTTGTTAATGAGACTCATTGAATGATCGACCGCAATCGACTTTTACAGACCGCCGCCCGTGCTGCTCGCATGGGGGGCGAAGTGCTGATGCGTTATTTTCGCGAGGGGGTCGTGATCCGAAATAAATCCGAATCCGGAGGCAAAACGTACGACTTGGTCAGCGATGCGGACCTCGAAAGCGAGCAGACGATTGCCCAGTTTTTGCGATCTCGATTTCCCGGTCATGAATTGCTCGGCGAAGAATCGCTCGCTGGTGGGGCCACGGACGCCGAACACCTGTGGATCATTGACCCTTTGGATGGCACCAATAACTTCGCCCACCGCCTGCCCCATTTTGCGGTTTCGATTGCGTATTACCATCATGGCCAACCCATCGTGGGAGTGGTCTATAACCCTGTGCGTGAGGAGATGTACACGGCGACCCAAGGGGGCGGTGCCTTTCTGAACGGCGAGTCGGTTTCGGTTTGCGATTCGCAAACGCTTTCCCAGACCTTGGTTGGTTGCGGTTTCTATTACGACCGAGGCGACATGATGCGGAGCACGTTGGCTGCGATCGAAGAATTTTTTGGACATGACATTCACGGCATTCGTCGATTTGGAACTGCATCGCTCGATTTATGCCAAGTCGGTTGCGGTCAATTCGGGGGCTTCTTCGAATACCAACTTTCGCCTTGGGACTTTGCCGCAGGACGGTTGTTTGTTACCGAAGCCGGAGGCCAAGTGACCGAGGGGCATGGTCAACCGTTACCGCTGAAAACGACCAGCCTCGTCGCCAGTAATTCGCGGCTGCATGACGCCATGATCGAAATCACCAAGCGACATCACCCGTGATTCTTGCTCATCGCTAGGCGACCGTCCCACGCCGTTTGCGTCCTAAAATCCCGCAATGGATCCCAAACGGCGGATTACGATTTCGTTGCCACCACAATGGCGCGAACGGGGGCGGGATAGCCTTCGATCGTACGCGAAGCATCATGCGGATCAAGAAAGTCCGCCAACGAGTGAAACGTCATCCAGGGCGTCGAACGCTGTTCCGATGGCGTGGTCGCCGTCACGTCGATGACCTCGATGTTGCCGAACCCGGTGCGGTCTAACCACCGTGTTAACATCGGCACCGATGGAATGAACCAAACGTTGCGCATCTTGGCATAGCGATCCTTGGGCACCAGCGTGTTCGCTTCGGGTGAATCGATCACGAGTGTTTCCATGACCACTTGCCCACCGGGTTTGAGAGTTTCGGCGAGCGTTTGTAAATGGTCGATCGGACTTGTGCGGTGATACAACACCCCCATCGACAACGTTACATCAAACGCGCCCAATCGCGGCGGCAGATCGGTATCCGCCAACGGGACAATGAAATGCTTCTGTGACTCGGCCGCATAACGACGCAACACTTCGAACTGCATCACGTACAACAAATACGGATCGCACCCGAGTACCAAATCGGCCCCGCCGGCGAGCATTTTCCAGCCGTAATAACCGTTGCCACAACCGACATCCAAGACGGCTTTGCCACGGAAATCGATTGCCGACGCTAAACGATCCCATTTCAAGTTGGATCGCCATTCGGTGTCGATCGGGATCCCAAATAGCTCAAACGGTCCTTTTCGCCAGGGATGAAATTGCATCAACGACTGTGCTAGCGATGCAACTGAGGCGTCATCGAGTGTCCCCTCCACGGTGACGGCATCGCCGTGGGCGTGCAATAGTGCATCCACGCAATCGGGCAGCGCTTGCCAAGCCTGCTGCCATTTTTCGAGATTTCCATGTTTCGCCGGATGAAACCGCTCGTCACAGAGTCGCCGTAGCTCAGATGCCCAATCGGCAAGCTCGCGGCGACGCAGTTCCTCGAACAAGGGCTCGCGATCAAACAGAGTCACGGTGCCGCCCCCGCTTTGACAGCCAAGATGGACACGAAGTTGAAACACTGGAACCAGGGGACGACACAGTCAAATCCTGCCGCGTAAAGTCGGTCCACATGAGTCTTCATCGTTTCGGGCAGCAAACGGTTTTCGAGTGCCGTACGTTTCTGAGCGATTTCCAAATCACTGTATCCATTAGCACGCTTGAAATCATGATGCAAATCATTGAGCAACGATTGTTGTTTCGCGTCTTCGAAACAAATCTTCTCCGACACCAGCAGCGCACCGCCAGGGACGAGAGCATCGGCGACCGCGTTCAACAGCGTCGCTCGTTGTTCCGTCGCAATGAATTGTAGCGTTAGGTTTAGCACGACAAACGAAGCATTTGTCATCGGGAATTCGCACACATCCGCTTGGTGAACTTCGACCGTCCCTTGGTTCGGATCGGGCAGTGTCGCTTGGAGTTTCAAACGAAGCCGATCGATCATCGCTGGCGCATTATCGACCGCGTGAATGGTGCAATCGCGAGGCACTTGTCGTTGCATTAACAGGGTCGCTGCGCCGAGGGAGCAGCCCAGGTCGTAGACATTCGTGTGGGGCTGGACAAAGCGTCCGGCCAACTGTTCGATCATCGATAGAATCGAGGCATAGCCGGGCACCGAGCGCGCGATCATGTCGGGAAACACTTCGACGACCTGTTCGTCAAAAGTGAAGTCGCCGACGCGTCCATGGGGCAACGAATAGATTCGGTCGCGTTTCATTGGCGGTTGCTGGTTTTCCACACGGCCCATGGGGTCAGGCCCGGTCGTATTGAGGTTTGCGTTATCAGGAGAAGCGAATCCGAAACTCATCCGGTCGATCCTCCGACGGTAATTTTTCGGTTTCCTGGTAATCGATATTGGGTTTCATCGAGGCTTCGATTCTGGCCACCAACTCACGCAAATCGCGTTCAACACCAACCACATCCAACTGCACCGATCCGTCGCTTTCGTTGCGAACGAACCCACGCACCGCAAGTCCGGCGCTTTGGGAAAGCGCGTTGGCACGAAAGCCGACCCCTTGAACCTCGCCGTGAAACCGCACCACATAGCGGACCGTCGGAATGTTCATACGCTAGGCTCCCGTGTCGATTTCGTCGTCGTACGGATCGTAGTCCACCGTGTCGGTCGCCTTCGCGATCGCTTGACCGGGCGCTGCAATCCGTTCGATCACCACCAAACACATATCGTCAAAGGGCGGGGCATCGCCCACATGCTCCAAGACGGCGTCAACCAAACTGTCCTTGATCTCCTCCGCATTTCCCCCCGCCGCGGTAAGTTGACGGACGCGATCGATACCAAATTCGTGGTCGTCGATATCCATCGCTTCGTTGATGCCGTCGGTATACATCACCGCGACATCCCCGACGGCCATTGGAAACTCCACCGCTTCGTAGGTCATGCCGTCATCGATCGCGATCGGCAACCCCGATTCTTCCTGACCCGGTTCGACGATCGAGCCATCGCTTGCTAAGCGGACGACCGGTGCCATGTGGCCCGCGTTGACGATCGTCACTGTCTCGCTGTTAGGATTGATCACGATCAACAAGAATGTGACAAACCGCTCGACGTGCAACCGACTCATCCGATCGTTCAATCGCTCGGTGGCCCGCGCCACATTGGAATCACTTGCTAAGCAAAATCGTGTTTCGGCAGACAATTTTGCCATGAACATTGCCGCCGCGACTCCGTGCCCGACCACGTCGGCGACCACGATCCCGACGCGTCCGTCCGAGAAGTGGATGTAGTCAAAATAGTCGCCGCCAATGTGGTTCGCCGCTCGATAGAAACTGCACACGCGATAGCCAGGAGCGTCGGGTGGCGATTGGGGCAAGAATGCCTGCTGGACCTCGGTCGCTAACTTCAAGTCCTGTTCCACTTCACGCTGAACCAACGCTTGTTCGTGCAAACGCGCGTTGTTGATCACCACTCCCGCCTGGGCCGCCACGCCACTGAGCAAGTCGGTGTCCTCTTCGCGAAATTGGCCGCGTCCTTTGAGTGAGTCGATTTGTAACGCCCCGAAGGCTTGACCGCTGCCATCGATCAGCGGCGCACAGATCATCGAGCGGATCGAAAAGTCCGCGATCGATTGACTGCTGTCAAATCGCGTGTCTTCGGATGCATCGAGCGACAAAATTGCCTCGCCCGTGTTCATCACTTCGCGAATGATCGTTCGGCTGATGCGAACCGTCTCGCTCTCATCACGCGGCTGACGCGTCTTCACCCAGCGTGGAATCAAGTTCCCCTTGGCGTCTTCCATGACCACAAAGCCGCGGTCGGCGGCAGGGAAAATGGCAAACAAACTATTGAGCACTTTGGGCAACACTTCATCGAGCCCCAGTGCATTGCTAAGGTTGCTATTGATTCGCATCAAAGCTTCGAGCTTGGCTTCGGGCGTTGCCGATAGCTTGAGCCCTTCGCTGCTGCTGCGGAATTCCACCTTCGAGGAGCTGATTTTCTCGGTTTCATTCTCTTCGACCATCATGATGCCGAAGTTCGAACCGTCGAAGGTCATTTGATTTTGAACACGAGCGAATTCGGGAACCACGTCTTGGTGAAACACCAGTTCGACGTCACTAATGCGGACCCGGTCGCCCTCGCGCAGGACCTCGGGCTCGGTCAGCAATTGTCCATTGAGGAACGTGCCATTGCGGCTACCGGAATCTTCGACGAGAAAATCGTCGTTGCGCTGGACCACTTTGGCGTGATAGCGACTGACCGCCCCCGCATCGACGACGATGTGACAATCCGGATGTCGTCCGATAATGGTCTCGCCGTCTTGCAATCGATAACGCTCGGCGCTGCCATCATCTCCAATCGAGCTGGTCGACAAGAAAGCCATAGAACAATCCCTAAAACCTAATTTTGCAAACGAAAGGGGCACTCGCGGGGTGGGGCAGCATAATTAGGTTTTGCCTTGTGTTGCCAGAGAGACTTGTGTTGCCAGAGAGAATCAGTGGAGGGAGTTCGGGTTGCAGTTCCCCCCCCTCTTTGCTGCGGAAGCCCCTCTGGATCCCACGTCTGGAATCCACGCCGCTAGCACATTCTATGCCGTGGGAGCTCTGGCAACAACGAAGGGAGAAACGAAGGGATCTTGACTGCGTGACAAAAAACGCTCCAAATACGCTGGCGGAGGCGTTACAGCGAGTAGCGAAAGTCACAATTAAGTTTATGATACGCTTCCCGCGTGAGCACTGCCCCATAGTGTAATTGGCAACACGACAGATTCTGACTCTGTTATTCTAGGTTCAAGTCCTAGTGGGGCAGCTAACGCCGTTATACACGGTGTTTCTGAGTCATCCACAGCCGGAAACGTGCTGTTTTCGACCGTCGATATCTCCGTGAGGCACGGGGATTCAGCATGATTTACACCCCTAGTTACACCCCGTTCCCAGTGTTCGTCAGTGACCTGCAAATAATGCTTTGCGGCTGTCTTGCTGGAGTGACCTAGCCAAGCGTTTATCACATGGTCCGGGTGCTGTTCTTGCAACTCCGTCCGACGCGTAGACCGTAGGTTCTGAAACGTCTTTACCCAAGGCGTCACGCCTGCCGACTCGATGACTCGGTTTAATTGCGTCCCAAGGTTCGCAAGTCGATGGTATCGGTGAATGCAGCGGGTCGACCCCTCAGGCCTCTGATCGGACGCCTGTTTGAGATACGGCAATAACTCAGGAAAGATCGGGCACTCTCGCACGCCTGTCTTTGGCGAGTCGATACGCAACCGCCCCTGATTCCACAGTACGTCGTCCCAATTCAGGGATAGGATCTCACACCGCCGGAGTCCAGCGAATCGAGCAAGGGCGAAGATCAACCGCCACTGAGGGTCAGGGCAGGCCTTCAACACTTTCTTAGCGGTTGCCGGAGTGATGAAGTGATCCCGATCCCGGTTGACTTCCCCACCTGCCTTGATGTCCTCAAAGGGACTCTCAGTGATCAGGCGAGACTTGACGGCGTGCTTGAAGATTGTCTTGGCTCTCTTAACCAGCTTCGATACGGTTGATTCTGCCATCGTCTTGGTGGTATTGCCGTCATCGTCCCAAGCAACCGGTCGGGCTAATAGCCATCGTCTCCATTGCTCAGCGTCGGCAACCGTGATAGCTGCAATCGGCTTGTGTTCTCCGAAGTGCTCTACCAAGTAGTCTCGGGCGTACTCGTATGCATCGACCGTAGACTGTGCGATATCGGTTCGGTCTTCAATATAGGAATCCACAAACGGCTTCAGAAGCCGTGCGGCGTCTCCGTTGACTCGCTTAGCGTCTATCAAACCGACACGCACCAGCCGCTCGTGTAGCGTACCACTCAAATCGTTAGCCCAGAGAGCGGTCGATGGTTCCGGTTGTCCAGCCGATCGCTTCGCACGTACTAACTCTTCAATGTGACGCTTAACGTTCTCGGCACGTCGTTTCTGGTTGTCGGTTAGCCGGATCGAGTGACGCTTACCCTCGTACAGAAACTGCAGACGCCAATTGATAATCCCGTTGCGTTTTTCCTTACTGATCGACGCCATTCTGTTTCCTCAATGCTGCGACTACTTCGGACGGTTCGTACAATCGCCGGGTGCCGACTTGGATACTCGGGATTTTGCCTTCACTGCGAAGGCGGTCAATAAAGGGTTTGCTGATCCCTAGCATAGTTGCCAGTTTGGTTGAACTCACCAGCAAGTGCTGTGTAGCTGGTGGCTCTGGACGCGGTGGCAGCTTCGCAAGGATGGCTTCTGCTATCGCTTCTGCCAATGCTTCTGTGTCGATACTGATCACGCCGACACCATCCTTTCGACCGCTTCGATGTCCTTGGCAAGATCCGTAACGCGAACGATGGCGTTTTCACCAATCTTCAATTCCGGCCGATCGCAAAAACGAGATTTCATCCTTTTCGGGCCCTTCAAAAACACCGCGTTTTCCGCACTCAAACGGCTCTCGGGATTTTGAATTGTTACACAGCCAGCAGACCCTGGTGTATCTACACCAAGAATGGTGTTCGCTCGATTTTCGATCGCTTTCAGACGCTCTCGTTTTGCCTCATTGGCTTTGTCCAGATTGGCACGGCTAGCCGTCGCAGGCATACGGACGTGAAGCAGGCCGACGTCGAATGAGTCAACCCAAGTCATCGCTCTGACGACTTCAATCGTGACCGCCACCAACGCTCTTGCATGGCGGTTCCCTACTGTCTTGTGGAAGTTGATCTCGATTCGGTCGAGAGACGAACGGCGACCACTGACGCGGTCTAGCCATCGATCAACGTCAATCGAGGAAGGTGGGGCACATTCGAGGATATCCAAGCAGCAACAACAGAGGTTGCTGGCTCGAAGGGCGGCGTCAATGCGGCGGGTAGCCGACCGGCTGGCTTTAGCTTCGGTTTGCTTTTGTAGCCAAGTGAGGTTGGCTTGAAGATTAGACAGGGTTTGTTTACGCGATAGCACTGAATCGGATTCCAGAGAGAGAACCCACAACGACGAAATTGTCTGTGGGTTCTCGTCCGATTCGTCAGACGTCCGTCTGTACGCGAGAAGTTTTAGCAATAGCATCGGCCATCGCAGGTGGTCAAATTCTAACCGTCTCCGACGGATGCCGAGATGGCACGAAGGCTTAACCCTATAGGGGATGAACGCTCAATCTCGATAGACCCCAGTATAGTCCGCGAACAATCGATTGCAACAGATTCCTAGCCTCTTACAGCAGCTTGTTGTACCGGAGCCCCTTCAACCTGAATTACTGATGCAACCCGCAACGAGAGACTGAAGCCGGAGTCTGCAGCCGGGAGCCTTTAGGGAAAACAACAAGCCGTTACAGTCAGTTTCACGTGTTTTGCAGGCTAAATCGAGATTAGGGCCGATTTTCGCAAAACAAGTCCCTCTATAAAAGATCTCTCTACTACTTACTAACTTTCCTACCGTAGGTTTATTTGAAGAAAACACCCCAAAACGGGATCTAGACCGCAAATTACGTGAAACGCGTTTTGACGATTTTGCCCTCCTTGTAGGGGGCTTGCGGCGATTCTCGCCAGCTTCTCTAGGGCCGAACTATTAACTTGTTCGCGACTGCTGCGGTTTTGGACGAGAATCTTGCGAAATTCAAAATATATTTCTGAGTCACCGGAGCCCCTGAGCCTAATGGTCCTGGGAACGCCGGACTGGATGCCCCTCTTGAGGGTGGCTTGATCCCCGTGGTGCATGTGACTCCGGCAACTCTCTCACGGTTAGGCCGACCGTAGTCCATAGACTTTAACGCAGCCGCTGCCTCCCCTATCAATTTCAAGAATTCTCGATTTATTTCAATGCTCACGAACAAGTTGTAGTTAGAGAAATAACAACACACTATTCGGGAATTTAAATGCAACGAGTACTAACGATCGACGGAGACCCAAAGTCTCTTGCTCAATGGGCATATGCAACGGGTAACTCATACGGGTTGATCTACAATCGACTGCTAGCCGGTTGGACCGACAAGGACGCGGTCTACGGGAAGCAGACCGGGCCGAAACTCACAGTAGACGGTGTCACGCATTCCGTCTCTGAATGGGCGAAAATTACAGGGACTGATTACAAAACGATCTACTGCCGATCGTACCAAGGCTGGAACGACAAGGACGCAGTCTACGGTAAGGATCAACCAAAACACGCTCTCACAATCAACGGCGTGACGCGATCAATCGTAGAATGGGCGAAGATCTCAGGCCAGAGTTACGGCCTGATTCACTCGCGAGTCCGCGCAGGCTGGAACGACGAAGACGCGGTCTGTGGGAAGGGCCGCAAGCTGAGCGTCGAAACCCTACTGGGAGCTAAGTGAGTTATGACGGAACCAAAGTACACTTTGCTGAGTGACCAAGCCAAGGCCGATGCAGCTGCAGCCGCTGAGGCTGCCGCTGAGAAAGCTTTCAGGGAGCGTATATCCCGCCAAGAGAAAGCGAAAGCCGTGTCCCGTCGTACGGCTCTTGAGCGAGCCGAAACGTGTTCAATGGAGGAATACCTCGCGAATCGTTCGCAGTTCCGCAGAGACATCGGCTGCAATGACAATGACTACGGGTTGCGTCAATAATCGGTGCCTGTTTCCTAAGCAATTCATATTGCCCAAGCGGGCAACACGTTAAACGCAACGTTTCTTGCCTATCCGGTGCAACGTAGCGCAAGTTATCGGACGTTGACAGACTGCCCAACACGTTCCGGCCTCCCAATCGGCAGTGTCAACGCATCCGGGAATGCCAGAAGAGGGAATATTCAGCTCAGGATATCGCCTTGGTGACAAGGTATCTCAATCTACAATCCGCCTTCCCCGTTGCAGTGTCCCAGACCCGCCGTGACGCAGCGAGAAACCCGTCATTGTCCCATGTTGCTGCTATCCGGAACCGCACGAAACCCTACGGCCGTAGGTTTCCGTTCTCCCACTTGCAACGCCCCTGCAGTTATCCCAAGCGTTGCCGCTGCGTCCGCTGCTCGGGCGATACGGATTGCTTGTGTGATCCGGGCAGGCCTAGTTGAACCGCCGTTCCAACCGGATACCACAGATACGCAAATTGCCACTTCAGTACGAACAGAAGGACCCATCCGGCTGCCGGTGCGGCCGTGCTTCCCGTGCCGGCTGCCCCGCTAACGGTTCAGCGGTGTTCGGCCTTGCGTGCTGTAGCGGGTGGACGGGTCGGGGTGCTCGTAGGGGGCGGGAGGGTTTTGAAGGCGGGGTGATGTGAACCGGCATCCTGTGGCATAAGGGCGGCCGTACCCTCTCACGAGTATGGCTACCGATTCGCTAATCACAGAACTATCGCGACCTCTACAAAAGACTAGTTCTCGCCACCTGTTTCCCCCGTCCAAGAATCGAGAACGGCTCTACCGAAATTTGTAGATATTCGGATTGCGAAAAGCTCTCGTCCATAATCTTTGGACGATGCTAGACAATTGGAGATACCTCTCGAAAGATTCACCCCTTCGGCCATGGTTTCGAAAGAGCCATAGGTCACCTCTTTATATTCGTTGGGCGAACCAAGCGTTAGTTGATCAGGACGAATGATGGAATCCCAACGCTCGCAATTTGCATCTCGGAAATCGGAGTGACGATAACCTGTGCCGAAGCCGAGATTGTAGGGGTAGCTCTGGGTGAGCGGCTTCCAAACACTTGGAGGAAGAAGTACCTCGACGTAGAACGCATCGCTTCTGTTTTCTGCCATTTTATTGGCTCCTGTCGTATGCGTCCCCCACCAAGACGTATACATGCTGAAAATTCTACCTGTGGATGAGGGATTACGCAAGCTCTTGGAACTTGCCATGCGAAATGGGGGGATTCTAGCCATTTGTTGTAGGCTTATTCTTTGCGGCGAATTGTCGAGCGGTTGCTAGTACGTGAGCTTGTTCAGGTGCAGACAGACGCTTCCAGATCGCGAGCAACTCAGACAATGACACCCCAGAGTACACCCCAGAATCCGGAAACCGCCAAAAACACGGGCTTTTTGGTGATTGTTCGCTCCCTAGTGGGGCAGCTAGCCGAAATCCCGTTAAGGGCCACAAGTCGGCATAACACGTCTTTTGCCGCGTTTTCCAGCGTGTCTTTCGAAAGGCCCTCTGCCCTTAAAGAGTCCTGAAGACTCTTGATGTCGGAAATCGGGTGTAGATTCTGGTGTAACTTCTCGCCCTTTACACCACCCCAGACCCCCGTTGCCCCCTCTCGGCTCGCCCCCCTCTCGGCTCGCCCGCTCGAAAGAGTCTTCCTTTGCCATAGCGTCGTGCTTCATGGCCACGGGGTCACTGTTTCTGATCCTGCTTGCAACAGGAAGCGTCCCAATCATTGTTGAAAGATGGTCTCCCGGAGAGCTGACTCTGCCTCTCCGCAACTTTCCAATTTTCGTCGGCTGCAACCGACGGGGAGACCATCATGAATGAAGTTAGTCTTTTAGAATCACTCGGGCAAGTTTCAGCCTCGGTGAACCGATCAAAAGGTTTCCGGACTGAATCACGAGTCACCGGCACGATACCCTAGAGTGAAGCGGCGTTGGCAGAGTCCGCCGCAGCGGGCTTTTTCTGTTACCAGGAAGTCCGCCACATTCTTCGGTAAGATGGCGGCACTCCATATTCACCGTGCATACTTCCACGCATCGGAGCGAAGCGACTTCTCATGTGCATGGGTTTGGCAGAATGATTGTTCGGCAAAATGATTTCCAAGATGGAGGCGGCTTGGGTTTTAAATCATTTTGCCCGTCAATCATTTTGCCAACTTTCATCGCCGTAAGTGGTCATCCGCGGTTCTCGTATGCGTGGGTTTGGCAGAATGATTGTTCGGCAAAATGATTTCCAGGATCGACGCGGTCGGGTCTAAAATCATTTTGCCCGTCAAACATTTTGCCAACTTTCATCGCCGTAAGTGGTCATCCGCGGTTCTCGTGTGCGTGGGTTTGGCAGGATGATTGTTCGGCAAAATGATTTCCAGGATCGAGCGGCTTGGGTTTTAAATCATTTTGCCCGTCAATCATTTTGCCAACTTTCATCGCCGTAAGTGGTCATCCGCGTTTCTCGTGTGCATGGGTTTGGCAGAATGATTATTCGGCAAAATGATTTCCAGGATGGAGGCGGCTTGGGTCTAAAATTATTTTGCCCGTCAATCATTTTGCCAACTTTCATCGCCGTAAGTGGTCATCCGCGGTTCTCGTGTGCATGGGTTTGGCAGAATGATTATTCGGCAAAATGATTTCCAGGATCGAGGCGGTTGGGTTTTAAATCGTTTTGCCCGTCAATCATTTTGCCAACTTTCATCGCCGTAAGTGGTCATCCGCGGTTCTCGTGTGCGTGGGTTTGGCAGAATGATTGTTCGGCAAAATGATTTCCAGGATCGAGGCGGTCGGGTCTAAAATCATTTTGCCCGTCGATCATTTTGCCAACTTTCATCGCCGTAAGTGGTCATCCGCGGTTCTCATGTGCATGGGTTTGGCAGAATGATTATTCGGCAAGATGATTTCCAGGATGGAGGCGGCTTGGGTTTTAAATCATTTTGCCCGCCAATCATTTTGCCAATTTTCATTACCGCAAGTGGTCATCCACGGTTCTCATGTGGAGCGGAAAAAGGGGCAGGAGCCGATTTGGCACACGGTTGCCATTGGAATTTATCGATCTGATCGAGATGTGAACGCAGAGTAAACCCCAGAAACTAACGCTGCAGCTGCGATGCAAATCAGGGCGTAGATCAGTCCTGGGATCCAACCGGCCACGATCGATAAACCTGGAGCCAAACTGTTGTATTGCGAGTCACTGGCAAGGTTGTATTGTCCGGCTGTCACCATCAGCAACCAAAACCAGATGGTGCCCCACAGGATCGCCCGAGTCTTGCTGCGAATCGTGAAAGCAAAAACGGCGGGCACGGAAAACGACAGTATCGCGAATGCAGTATCCAATGGCTAACCTTCGCTAGCGTCGTCCGACGATGCATTGCTGGCTGCCGGTTTGCGGCCATGACTCTCAAAAAAGTCCCATATCACTTCGAATCCATCGATATCCTGATTCGTTTTTCCAACGATGTTTTCTGGCATGCGGATGTCGCGTCCCGGCAACGAGTGTCCTCCGCCAACGACTTTGTAAAGTGCGACGTTCGTATCTCGCTTTCCGCCAGACCAAAAAGATCTTTCGATCGAACAACCGTCGGATGCGTCTTTGTCCGCGAGCTTGGTAACCGCAGCTTGATTTGCAATACCGTTTTGCTTCAACCAAAGCTCGATGGCCTCGTCGGTCGAAATGCAATGACCACGACTCTTGCTTGGCTTCGAACTGAACTTCGCGAGCCTGGGGAAGAGGTTGATCACCACTTCGCCACCGTCGTAGGGAACGATGGGATCCATCGTTCCATTTAGATAAAGGATGGAGACTGGATGGTTTGGAGCAAATGATTCTTTGAGTGGTTTTGCCATAGTAGCGATCACGATTGCCACTGCCGAGAACGTTTCCGAATGTTCGATCGCAAGTCGCTGGGTCATGAATCCACCATTGGAAATGCCCATCGAAAAGATTCGATCCGAATCAATCGTGTATTCGTCCTTGACTCGATTAATCACCGCCATCGCGAACGCAACATCGTCAATCGAATTGTCATGCTCAACGAATAGCTCCGACTCGCGACCGTCGTTCCAATGTTTATTGATCGCATTCGGATAAACGACGATGAACCCCTTCTTTTTTGCAAATTGCGTCAAACCCATTGCGGACGCCTGATCATCGCTGCCTCCTCCGCCGTGAAAACAGAGGACTAGCGGTGTCGTGGTGTTATCGTTGTAGCGCTCGGGAACAAAAATTCGATACTGTCGTTCTCGCCCTTCATGAGTAAAGAGGACTCTCTCGCCTGTTGGATCAGGACGCTGCCATTGCGAATAAGCGATGCCGGTAATCGTAAAGAGAATGATTACCGAAGCACCCAAGACAGTAATTCCTTTGCCTTTGTTTGAACTCATCGACTTCGCTGCCTCGTACATTGCTTGTGCATTGCATCTCAATCGGATCAATGACGCGTATCCTAAACGTCACCGACGTCCGGCGTCGGCCACGTAGAACGGTGTTTTTCGAAGTTTAGAATACGCTTTGTGTTCCCGGTTTGCAAAACCTTCTTCCCGCACCCAACGCCGCACCAAGACCATCGAGATTGTTAGAAGTCCCTTCGATTCGCGGCCGATCCCGCAAGTGCAAAATTGCCTGCCAATCACGCGAATGAAAAGTGCAGGCTAGCCGCGGTAGCGGCGACAGGCTGTTACCAGTAAGTCGTGGAAGATTCAAAATAGATGATGCCCCCCCAGGCCCCACACCGATGTGGAGCATTCTTTGTCCGATATCGACAATGATCAGCGAGGACCGGCGGACGAGCTACCATCAGGCGACGCATTTTCAAGGAATCGGAGGCACCACTTGATTCTGGCTGTTTGGGGCCGGGTGTTGACCCGAGCATCAGAAAAGTGCACTCCAAAAGGATACCAGTGTTCGATCGTCAGCGCAAGATTTTTCCACGAACGATGGAGCGTGGGCTGTTCGCGACAAGAAGAAATGAACGAACAGGAGGAAACGGAGAGAACAGAGCAGAATGGACCAGCGTCTCCGTGTCCTCTGCGGCCTCCTGTTCAATCCGACCGCGTTGATCGTCTTGGGCGACAAAAAGATGTCTGGCAAAAAGATGAAGAATAGATCCTGGTGATCGCGACACTGAGCTTTTTTCCCACGTCACGCATCTTTTTGTCCCACATGTTTTTGCCAGTCATTTAATGGAGAAAAAGTCTCGACGGGGCGGCGTGCAATTCAAAACGTCTGCGACGTCCAACGATTTCGAGCGTTGACGGTACCAACGCGAACCACGGGATCGACCTCGCGATTTCTTCCATGCCAGAACGGTGGTGGTCACCCGATCCAAGCGGACGAGCCACCGTCAGAAATAAGTACTCCCCCAAAAACGATACCAGTGTTCGATCGGCGGCGCAAGATTTGGCCGCGAACGATGGAGCGTGGGCTGTTCGCGACAAGAAGAAGTGAACGAACAGGAGGAAACGGAGAGAGGAGAGGAGGATGGACCAGCGTCTCCGTGTCCTCTGCGCCCTCCTGTTCAATCCGACCGCGCTGATCGACTTGGTGCCAAAGGGGGCAGTGCCAACGGGTGCCAACGGGGACAGAGCATCTTGACCAATTTGTTTTTGCAGCAGCAATGCGGGACGCCGGACAGGCAGGTTAGAAAATAGAGGGTTAGAAGATGTGGGGAGCAGATGTCGGCCAGCAAATATCCAAGCGTTCGGAAGAACTGGCGGCGTTTTAGGGCAAACAATCGGTCAAACAAAACAGACGAGAATGGACCAGCGTCTCCGTGTCCTCTGCGCCCTCCTGTTCAATCCGACCGCGTTGATCGTCTTGGACGACAACAAGATGTTTGGCAAAAAAATGAAGAATAGATTTGGGGCGATCGCGACACTGAGCTTTTTTCCCACGTCACGCATCTCTTTTTCCCACATGTTTTTGCCAGTCATGTAATGGAGAAAAAGTCTCGACGGGGCGGCGTCCAATTCAAAACGTCTGCGGTGTCCAACGATTTCGAGCGTTGACGGTACCAACGCGAACCACGGGATCGGCCTCGCGATTTCTTCCATGCCAGAACGGTGGTGGTCACCCGGCGGTGACCCACGAGAGTCCGCTTGCCAACTCGCTGCCGCGCGGCATGCATCCCGTTGTTAATGGACGTGAGGGGCAGGAATCGATGAGCCGCGAGAACGCCGGAAATAATTTCGAGCGAATGCGGGCCACCCCAGTCCAGTCGCCAGAATCGAAGAGACCAGCGCCAGGTAGACGAACAATGAGACGAAGTCACCAATCCGGGCAGGAACGCGATAGAAAACAATCGAGAAAAACGGGAAGCAATAAGACGAGCCGGAGCATCACGACACGTTTGGAGAAGAATACCGTGGTGAATGCGAATAGCAGAAACAAGGGAGTAAGAAGGTTTGCCAACCGGGCAATGGCCACAAACGCGTAGATGTCGTCAAAGCGGCTTGCAAGTACCCTGGCAAGCGAAGGTGTGAATTGCGAGTAGCGGTCCGCGTACAGAATGCACGCGAGTAGTGCAACGGAAGCGTTCCAGGCAATTCGTTTCCGGGACGGCACTAGGCGCAGACGGAGGGAGCGGCGAGGTGGCGGAACGGCAGGTGCAGATTCGTATGGGTTCACGGCATGCCACGGATCGCGTCAGCGGGATCTCGATTTGCCATCACTGAGATCGCATCGTACGGCATCGATGTCAAAAAACGCGTCATCGCGATCTTCGTATGAATGTCATGATTAGGCGCGACTTGTGATGCGGCAAAGTCTTGGGGTGTATTGAGTCGTTGAATCTAACGGCCACGCAATACGAAATACAAGTTCGGCGGACCGTCCGAGCACGATCCACGCAAGATGGATCCCGTCGTGGATGTTCGCGAAGTCGAAAAGCGACTGCCAGCCGATCGAAGGTGTTTCAATGGTTTCATGACTCTGTGCACTTATTTCTTATACATGAGGCGGCTTTCGTCATCACGATCGTGGTGCATTGTGGAAAGGTCAAAGGCCTGTATCGCAATGTTTGGGAAGGCATGCCGAGTTTGTTGCGCAGTCACGCGAGACCGAGGTGCTAAGCACCTCGGCAGAAGTCTTTCGGCATAAATCCTCAAAGCGGCGAAGCTGCAAAACGTAGCCTAGGCAACGTTAAGCCCAATGAGGTGTGCGGAGGTGCTGCTAATACGCAGCGGGGATTCCCGGTATGCTGAATCTGTCTGATTGGTCCTTCGTAATGTACGACCGAAGGTCCGCTGGAGAAACGGCGTCAGAGACAAAGTGAACGCCACCATCACAACTGACTGTCATAAAACCGTTTGAACTAAAGCCGCCAAACCGAGGAATAACCGTGTCGGCCGAATAGGCAATGTCGATGGGTTTTGTCCACGGCTCCCGACTGCGCGATTCGGCCAGCATTAAAGTGGTGCCGGGCCACGCTCTGATATCGGTGTAGGTGGATGTCACGTTGGGATCAAAGGCCGTGCCACTGCCAACGATCGCGTAAAAGGCGGAATGATTTGATTCGGGGGCATCGCTGGGATGCCTGTAGACGGCAGGCATGGCATTGAGGATCTCCCGGTTTGGCTCCGAGTCCCACGGTTGATCGATGTCGTAACCGCATGCTTTGATCAATGCGGCATACTGCTCACGAGTGGTATTGGCGTTCAGTGCATCATTGTCGATGCCGTCAACGTAGTGCTTAAGGACGGGCAACAGTTCGACGCGCCAACTGTACTTGGTTTTGCCGTCGGGAGCGTAAAGCACAGCAGGCGGAAAGCGGCCAAAAATGTCGTGGTATCCATGCATCGCAATCCCGAGCCTTTGCAGGTTCGTAAACCCGGCGGGATGTTTAGCCTGCTTCGCTGGATCAGGATCGTCACTGAAAGCCAACGAGGTAACGGAAAGTAAAGCAAATGCGAACGCGATAACTCGGTATTGCATCAGAGTCTCCTGTGCTGGGGTGTAGTCGTCCAAAGACGATCATGCGAGGGGTAAGGTCTGTCTGCCGATTCGCTGTGTAACGTGTGAATTCACTGGGCAACGGGAATTGACCTTCGGCTTCGAACCGTGTTGCCACCGACGCTCCAGTGCAGTTTTGGGGTTGTCCGCCGGGCCGGACTGTTTCGCGGTATCCCGCATCGTATCTGCGATCTTCCGCACAGTGGTTGTCACTCGCAAACCACGTTCGCCCGTTTCATCGGTAGTTGGCCTCAGAACCGTCGCGTGTTCCGAACGTACATTTTACGTCCCAACGTCAAACGCATAAGTTGCCGAGCTAGGTTGTGAAGGATCGACAGCAAGAACGGTAGACGATGCGAATCGAACTGCGAGTAATGCAAAGCGTTCCAGCGTGGCGACGGTACTCGTTTGATATCAGACGGGTAGCGTTTGCTATAACCGGGATCGCCCAAGGTGGCAGCCATTTGAAATCTCGCCATGGCGGTCTCCGGTTTATGATGCGGTGCTGCCATTTTTGCGGCGCCGAACCGGTTTGCCATCACCGTGGGATTCCAAGGCAAGGGCATTGGCGGATACTGACGCAAGCAATACTCCGTCCAGCACGACGAGCGCAAAAGTCACGATACCACATAAGGAATTTGCGATGTCAAATTGAGTCGCAGTGGTTGCTGTTCGCCACAGAAAGAACACCACGATCGATTGAAGAATTCCGATCGCCGCAGCAGACATGAAAACGCAGCTCGCAGGTGAGAATCCGTATCGAAAAGGAATCAAGTTTGGATTGCCGTCCGTTTCCTGAGAACCAGCCATATGTGGCACCAAGAAGAAATGCTCCGGCATCATTGCCATACCGATCATGATTCCATTAAAGCCAAGTGATTCAGGCCCGAACGGCGTACTGCTCGGAAGCGTTCCATCGATGAAAAAAGCCAATGCGAACGCGGTGACGACACAAGCAAGTGCGTAAATGCAGACGCCAAGAAAAACCATTGTGTTACGTCATTCCGTTGATGGGATTCGATGGCAGAACGACCGCGATCAGCGGCCGCGACGAATGAAAGTCCATTGCCAAACTGACCGGCTTCGCGGCGCCGGTGCATCGCATTGGTATTCGGTATTTTCGTAGTCTCATTCGTTTTGTTTCATAGGATTCGTTCGGGTCTCTGGCTGACCAAGCTGTTGAGCAAGACCGATCAGAATTCCCTTAGGGCCGCGAATGTAGCATAGCCGGTATCTGTCCTGGTAGTTGACGACTTCATCGACCACCGTCGCGCCAAGTTTGCCGATCCGCGAGAGCGTGTCGTCAAGGTCGTCAACCGCGAACATGACACGCAGATATCCAAGCGAGTTCACAGGAGCTGTGCGGTGATCGGATTTAATGGCCGGGGCGTCAAAGCGAGAGAGCTCCAATCGACTGTGGCCGTCAGGTGTGCACCTCATTGCAATTTCGACACGCTGGCCACGCAAGCCGGTGACGCGGCCGGCCCATTCATCCTCGATTGTCATCCGGCCTTCGAGAGCAAGGCCCAGCTCCGTGAAGAATATGACGGCGGTGTCGATGTCTTCCACCACGATGCCGACGTTGTCCATGCGTTTGATTGTCATGATGTCTCTCTGGCGAATAACGACCAGCGTAACCGGGCAGCGAAGTTAAGCGTTGGCTTGAAAATTCGCCGAATTCGCCGCTCCGGTTCAGACGCTCCGGTTCAGGCAATCGTTAGGCATATCTCTCAGGGTTCCTATAGCGGTCGGCTTCATCGTTATCGAATGGCTGAATTCCACCAAGGCGCAGTGCAGCACATTCGGCGTTGATGACCAAGTCCCCGTTTTGGCGTAATTCCAGCATCACGCCGTCGAATTCTCTCTCGTTAAACTTACCTTCACGCCATTCAACGCCTTTCATCTTGCAGTCAATTGTTTCAAGCGACGTTTCGCAGAAAAAGGCCGGCGCGTTGATGTTCAAGCGATTTGTGGAACCGATTAGCCGCAGACGCGTGCCTCCATCCAGGCCCTTCGGCCATTTGGGGGCGGTTCGCAATGGAGCGGTGAATGAAACTAATTCAAAATCAAGCGATCGCGAGTCGTAATGCAGGTTGATGAGGAATAGAGGTTCAAGATCTGCGCTGGCGTCAAAGTGACGAAGGATCCCTTCACCGCCCTGCACGCGGTCACACCAGACGCCTGTTGAGTGCATCATTTAAATCTACGCCTAATGGTCGTGATGTGCAGGTGGCGGGAGTTAACTTGCAAGCTGGCGGAACAGCGTGCCACCGCTGCTCCGTCACGATCGCATGGTTAGGTGCCGTCTGGCCGCGTCACCTTAAAGCGACAAGGTGCCGCATCCGTTTCGTCGACCGTAATCGTGCGTGGTTTCGTTATTGACATGGACTGTCCATGTTCAAGTGTCACTGCGATTACCTGTTTATTTGGCGCAAGATAGATCAACGCATCATTGTCAACGACGACAACCTCCCCGATCACTTCACCCTCTTCAAATAGATCCGCGCCGGGGAAGGACACGACGCACTTGCTCATTGCTTCGAGCTGCGTATTTGCGGGCAGCAAAAATGGCACGTGTGGATCGAGCGATGCGACACTGTCAGCCGCCACGTTTAAGGGCTTGGGAGCCGGTCCCCCACATCCCGATGCACCCAATATGAAGTAAACCAATAGGATCCCGCCGATACCCGACGGGAGTCGCTTGGCGGTCATAAGCATTGCAGATAGTGTCATTATTTAACTTGTTTCACGTAGGCACAAAAGGCAGTTATCAGCGAGGACGGACGGTTGAGTCTCCATCGGTCATTTCGCGACAGCCGTCCTTCGTTGTGCGGCATGGTTCGCTGCATAATAGAACAAATTCAAGTATCAGTTCGCCACTCATGTCCAGGCATGGACCTCGCCATAAGCCTCAGCCCGCGACTTCGGTTCAAGCGATGGTTCAAGTAAGCCGCTATCGCGGCGGGGTGGTTGGGTTTTTCGATCGTTAGTTTAGCAGGTGCTCACGGCGCAGGCATGTTTCCTTGTTGTTTTCTTTACCCTCTCAACAAGGTTCCACCATGGTCAACTACGACAACCTCCCTGCCGCTTCTCCCTACTTCGACGGCAAGCTCTATCAGAACATGAACGAAGACCTGCAGCTTGCCGGTATGAGCAAACGCACCGTGCACGGCTATCTGCGAGCCGTGCGACAACTGGCCGACTACTGCGAAAAACGCCCCAACCGAATCACCGAAGCCGAACTGCGGCGATACTTCCTGTACCTCAAGAACGAAAAACAATTCGCGTACGGTTCCATTCGTGTAGCCTTCTCAGGTATCAAGTTCTTCTACTCGCGAACCTGCAAGCGGAACTGGCAGACGCTCGCCACGATGAAGCTGCAGCGGTCCAAAACGATGCCGGAGGTGCTTACCATCGAACAGGTGCACCGCATCATCGACGCCTGCCGAGTCGAGCGGATTGCAGCCTTCTTTTGGACGACCTACTCGATGGGCTTGCGGCTCGAGGAAGCTCGCAACCTGCAAGTCGGTGACATTGATTCCCAGCGGATGAGCCTGTTTTGCACGGTTGCGGGTCGACCCGAGCGTGTCGATTCGATGCGTAGTCATCGGACGCACCGCCGCTACCATCTCCGGCGGCGGGCGCGTGAGCTGTTGACGAGTGCTTCGTAGCTAGCACGTAATATTTCTTTTGGGTTCTAGCGAGCAGGTGCCCACGACGGTGGGTTGCAGCTGTATTTTGCCATTGCCATTGCCATTGCCATTGCCATTGCCCATTGCCCATTGCCCATTGCCCATTGCCGGCCGCTTCGCGCGAGCGGTGGGGCACTCATCGCTCCATCTTGGCGTCCGCAACCGTCTGAAGATGCGGATCCTCAGCGTCCAATCGACCGAGCTAGAGCCACGCACCCCGGCCAAATGCTCTGTCCCCTCTTGGAGGTTCTCACTGAGGGACAGAGCGCTTTTGCGGGGGGATGGCTATCGAGGTTCGCTTGCCGCCAGCAAAGTGCTCTGTCCCCAATGGGATGCGTCCAGTCGACGGAGGTAGAACCACGTGCCCCAGCAAGATGCTCTGTCCCTTTGCTTTGTTGATGCTAGTAAGGACAAGTGCGTGGCGCTGTTCCTGTGTCGTGATGCGTGATTTGTATGATCATTTTCCAACGTGCTCACAGACGGACCTGCGCGCGACTTCGGCAAAACATTTCTCAATGGTTGACCTCAATTGAGTCGGTTCGAATGGCTTTGCAAGGTAATCATCCATCCCCGCATTGAGACATCGTTCCCGGTCGCCTTGAATGGCATTGGCGGTGAGAGCAACGATGACTAGGGGAGTATCCTTCCCGTTCTTTTTCTTTGCTTCCGATTCGCGAATTTTTTTCGTCGTCACAAATCCGTCCATCGTCGGCATCTGGCAATCCATCAACACGATGTCGTAAGATTTGCCCGCTAACGCCTTGAGTACCTCAAGGCCGTTTTCCACCACATCACAATTCCAACCAAAACGGGACAGCATCTCGCGTGTAAAGAGTTGGTTGATTTTGTTGTCTTCGGCTAACAGGATACGGGTTCCAGACGCTTTCTTTTCCATCGCTGGTTTCGGCACAAGCGAGGCTTCATCGAGTGCGGGCAAATCCCCCGCTTCGCACAAGCGGAAGTTGGCAGTAAACCAAAACCGAGAACCAACGCCTTCACGACTCTCGACGCCGATTTGTCCCCCCATTTTTTCGACGATCGCTTTGCAGATCGAAAGGCCAAGTCCCGAGCCACCGTATTTTCGATTGATGGAGCTATCGACCTGTGAAAACGACTGAAACAACCGATTCAGGCGATCGGCAGGGATGCCAATTCCTGTATCGGTGATCGAGAAGAGTAGGGTGACGCCACGCTCCGATTGTTCTTGGTGTTCGACTCGTAGGTTGATTTCTCCCCGATCGGTAAATTTAATCGCGTTGCTCAACAGATTCACAAAGACTTGACGCAAGCGATGGCTGTCGCCCACAAGACGCAACGCGATGGCGGGGTCGATCGAATGGCTGAGTTGCACACTTTTGTCTTCCAATCGTGGCGGCATGCTGCGCACCACGTCTTCAAGTAACTGAGGAAGATCAAAGGGGTGCTGTTCTAGTTCCATGGAGCCCGCTTCGATTTTAGAAAAATCAAGAATGTCGCTGATCAACGCCAGCAATGCCTTGCCGCTACTTTGGCAAGCGCTAACGAAGCGACGCTGTCGATCATCCAGTGGAGAATCGGCAAGCAATTCCGTCATGCCAATGACACCGTTTAGAGGCGTTCGCAACTCGTGACTCATGCTTGCCAAAAACTCGCTCTTCGCACTGCTCGCTCGCTCGGCTTCCACCTTCGCTGCAATCAGCGCCTGCTGATTCTCTCGGCGTTGCGTAATGTCAATCTGGGTCGCAATGAAATTGCACAACTCGCCGGCACTATCAAACACCGGGTCAATCTTCAGGTCGATCCAATGCCCATCGCCTGACTTTTTGTAATTGAAAATTTCGACCGCAATACTTTCTCGTCGCTCAATTTTTTGGCGAATTGTACGAATGGTTTCGGAATCTGAATCGGGACCAATCAAGAAATCCATGGGGCGTCGCCCGACCACCTCGTCCGACTCGTATTGACTCATTTGCGTAAACGCTTCGTTCACCCACTCGATACGACAGCTAGAGTCCATGATGAACACGGCATGCTGTGTCTTGCTGGCGACCAACGAGAGTTTCGAAATCTGACGATGAGTCTGCTGTAACTCGTCTTCCGCCCGCTTGCGTTCGACAAAAACGCCAATGGTGTCGGCGATCGAGGCCAGTGATTCGAGCGTGTTGACTTTCAAAGGGTGCTCACTAAACAATGCCAATACGCCAACGACGTGCTCACCGACGATCAACGGATAGCCGGCAAAGGCGACCAAGTTTTCATGCTTGGCCCACAGCGGATCCTCAAGTTCCATGTCGTTTTGCAAGTCATTGGTCGAATACGGCAAGCCACGCTGAGCCACGCGTCCCACGCAGCGCTGCCCGACGGGAATGCGTGAATGGACTCCGTCGCGGTGGGTGTACAATCCCGCACTGGCTTGCAGTTCCAAGACGGACTGCGTCGGATCCATGGTCCAGATCCTCGCGAGCGATACTTGCAATCGGTTGACCATGGACTGGCAACACTCTTGTAAGCCAGACTCCAGTGCAACCGCGCGTGACAACGCCACCCCGACATCCGCAGTCAACATCGCCAACCGATTGCGTTCAGCAAGAACCGCCTCATTTTCTTTGCGTTCGGAGATATCTCGGACAACGGTGACTAAGCGAGAGGGTTCGTCGTCTGGTGCAATGTATTGCACAAAAAGATCGACAGGGACATCTCGCCCGTCTTTTCGCCGCACGACCGTCTCAACGCGTTGCATCGGTTTTTCGCCAGACAAAAGGCTCGCCACCATTCGCTGCAACGCGTCCGCTGACATTCCGACATCGACATCCCGGGGGCCCAATTGGCACAATTCCATCGCGGAATAGCCAAGCAGTTTGGTGGCTCCTTGGTTGACATAGTAAAAACGAAGGGTCTGAGGGTTCAACATGAAGACCGAATCATGGGTCTGGTCAAGCGTGGTTTTAAATTGATTCAGCTCAATTTCATGTTGTTTCCATTGGGTCAGATCGACGTGACTGCCCACCACGCGATTCGGATGCGTGTCTCCATCGCGGCAAACGGTAAAGCAGCGAGAGAGCACGTGCACGTAGTGGTGGTCTTTGTGCAGGATGCGACATTCAACTTCATATTTCTCTAATTCTCCGCGAACGTATTGATCGAGCTTGGTGGAGACATTGTCTCGGTCGTCGGGATGCACCAGCTGAAGCGCCGCGTCAGCGTCATCGCCAATGTCTTCGCGATTGTAGCCCAACATGTCCAGGAATCGTGGCGAAAAGAACACCTTGTTCGTTTCTAAATTCCATTCGAAAATGCCGTCGTTGCACCCGAGCATCAGCACGTTAAACTGCTCGCGGCTAACATCCAGCTCCTTTTCCAAAGCGTCTTGTTTGGCCAGTTGCTCTTCGACTTTCAACTTTTCTTGATTCAGATCCGCCGTCCGTCCCACCACCAATCGTTCCACCAGTTCCGTTCTGCGGAACAGGTAAGCAACAAATGCACTGACGATTCCAGAGGTCAGTATTCCGAGTAGCAACATGGTACGCGGAGTCGAATCGCGGCGAATTGCCACATAATCCGCGTTCGCTGTGCAGTGCAGCGTCCACGTTCGTCCAGCGCGTTCAACAAACCCGTCGAAATGGAGCGATGCAGTCGGTTTTTCACCAAACAATCCAATGGATTTCGTTTCCGCCGATGGATGTTCGTGGAGACGCGACCTATGCAGGTAGGCGTGGCGTGCATCGAGTGACGCACTATTCTCAAACAACCGGATTTCGATTCCCGCATGATCTAGCGGTGCGAGTGCATTCTCAAGCACTTGATCTAAGCGTAACTGCCCGACAATAAATCCCCTCAACTTTTCTGGGGAGGGCGTCTGAGAACGATCCTCGGGTTTCTCAAAAACCGCAGACACCAGCAGCACCTGAAGCCCCGCTCCTTCCTCTTGACGTGGCAGCGCAGGCGACGCGGTGATGCGCTTCGTTGACTTCGCGACCGCAAACGTATCGTGCAAGCGAGGATCTGCATTTAAATCTTCGCCGAGCTCGATTCGTGAATTGTTGGGCGGATACTTGTAGGTTACCGGCAAATATTCCGGGCGATGTGAGGCAGGTTGCAGTTGACCCTCCGCGGTTCGCTGCAGAATCCCTTGTTCAGAGACCGATTCACCCTGCTCGTACGCAATCCGCTGTGATTCGTCCACGTGGCTGACCCACGTGATCGCATTGAATCCAATGGTTTGCGGTTTCATTCCATTGATGAAGCTGTGGAATTCGCGTCGATTGACGCTTTGTGAACTGCGGTACAGCGACTCGATTCCGCGGATGAGATCAATCGGTCTGGCAAATTCGGATTCGAATACCGCGACCCGCTCTTCGGCTGACCGGCGAAAACCCTTTTCGATCGCTTTTTGATCAAGCGTGCGCATCAGATGATAGAGATAGATGCTTCCGATCACGCCTGCGACAAGCATCAGTAATGGCAAGTACCATTTCATCGAGCGAATTTGCAGGATTGGCATAAAGAGGGAGCGTCCTGAAGCGACAGTCATTGTCTTGATGCCAATGGTCAAGCGATTGTTCAGAAACCTTTCGGACTCATTGTATCGTGATACGTGAAGCCGCGATCAACGACCGACCACAGTGGCACCGCGTTATTTTCGACCGCGAAGCCCGCTCGCGATCGATCGACATTTCACGATGAATCTTAATGGTTTCACATTCGCTATTCTACTACATTTACGATGGGAAACAGTGTCAGACGTCGCGGGGACCCAAATGATCGCGTCACCCCCGCTTGAGCTTGTTGCTTCAAAACAGGGGCGTGCTTAAGGCCACGATTCCCTTGCATCGGTAAATCGCCCCCCAGCAAACCGACCACCGGTGTCAGGGGCGGATCGAGTTCCCATGCGTTTTCAGCGATCCGCTCTCATACGCCATCGCTTGCAGATTGAGTGGGGCAAGCCTTCCGGCAATCCGATTCAACAAAAATGCGATAGAGACAGGCTACTTCGTCTGGGTAGCGTCGTCCAGCTGATACAAACGCTCGCCGCCCGCCTCGGTATGGCTCGGTCCCCGTATCAAGACACCTCGTCTCGCTTACAACGCGGTTCGGATCGTGAACCGAGCCCAAACGCAAAGCTAGCAAATTGCCGGTGAAAGGCCTTCGCTACTGCCGATTGGGGGGGCGCCGCCCCGCTTTTTCCAGAGCGGTTACTCTTCTAGCAAAAAAGTGACTCTTTTGGCCCCGAGAAACGCGATCGGTGTAGAGCAAATCGGGCATTTTGCGTATTTCAAAGGGTGCCGTCTTCCACCGCGGCCTGGCTTAAGCCTACTCCGTTTGCGGTGCTAGTTCCAAAGCCGCCCCCGTCTCAGATCAGCGAGCGGTCATGGGGAGCCACGCACTCGGAATCGGACGCAATTAGCTGAGGCCATTTTACTTCTCGTCCCCGCCGCGATGCGTTGAGCGGAGGGGCGGAAACAGGTGGCCAGTATCGCTTAAGATTCCCAAGCGTTCCTGTACTGAATCAATCCCACGTTAGTGACAGCCACCACCATGATGCTCGGTACACGATTCGTCATTTGCGAAATATTGCTCGTTTCAGCAGTGTTGATAGGTTCAACGTGCAGTCATTGCTTGGGGCAAGTTTTCAACGCTCCGCATCCGTATCAGGCTCCGTACTCCCATCCCACGACGAGTTATCCCACGGGGTCTTATCCGGTTGAGTCGGCCTCCCGCTACGGTGAGCCGCAACGGTACTGGAATTCGGAAGGATCGACTTCGGCTGGGAACTCGTCTGCGTCAGCGTTCCACCGCGATTCGGGTTCACGGACCGCCACCGCCGCTTCGAGGGAAAGTCGGGATGCTGCATCGAATCGGTCTTCCGCTTCGGCGTTTCAAGCGACACCGGTTGTTCCTGAGAACGCATTTGAAACGACTCCGTCGGCGTCTCCATCGGGCTACTCCAGTCTCGATTCCGGATCCGAGACACGGCGTGACGGCGTTATCCGTTTCGCAAGCACTCGGCCATTGAATTCCAATCCTCCCTTTGGAAACGGTGAACTTGCTAACTCGAGTCGATCCGACGTTGGTCCCGTAGCGTTCGTTACACCGTACACGCAAACGCGAATTCAATCGGCACGAGAAAGTGTGTCGCAGTACCGGCGGATGGGAATGTCGATACCAGCAGTCGCGGCAAAGGTTGCTGGCGAAAACGCTAACTATGCAGAGCAATGGGCCAATGTGGCCGAAGATTATCAAGCCTTAAACGAGCGAGTCAGCGCCGTCGCGGCGAAGCTGAACACGACGAAGAGTGACCTTGACGACGTTCGATCAAAACTTGAGCACTATGGTTTGACTCCTACCGTCGGTTTGCTTCTGCGGCACAAAAAGGAACAGCTCGACGCATGGCAGGGCAACGGTTCCGTGACACTCTTTGTAACGGAAGAACTCGGACGCGCGCGTCAGAAGCAGCTTGAAGTGGAGATGGTCCGCTACAACGGCGCCGACGCCAGCGGCCAAACCACTGAAATTTTGGCCGAAGCTGGATTGGATGCAGCAAGTGTTCAGAGCATGGTGTTGGCATCCCAGGTCAGGGCGTTGTTAGATCAGCGACGTGAATGGTTAGCCGCACTCCAACAGGGCTATCATGATTACCAACGAAAATTGGCCGAGCTCGATTCGACGACCACGGAATTGGCGAAACTGACTCGCGAATATCGAACGTTGATCGATCGTCATGTGACTTGGATTCGCAGTGGCGATCCGATTCGGATCGACGACCTGCGAAATTTGGGAGCCGGTTTGGGAGCGTTGTTTGATTTCCGTCGCAGCTCCGACTTGGGATACTCGATCAAGCGCAAATGGCAAGCGAATGCGATCGCTGGAATCGGATTGTTGGTTTCGATCGTTTTGTTTTTGCTGATGCGTTGGCGAACCAAATCATGGTTGGTTGATATTGGCAGTCGCAAACGGATGCGTGAGGCGACGGCGGACACGCGAAAGTTGGCTGCGGGGGTTTTAACCACCTTCGTTGCGCTAGCGTTTCCGGGGGTTTTGTACGTGTTAGCTCGCTGGTTGGGCACTGGCGTCGTGTCCGAATCGACGTTGCACGCATCGAGTGGGTTGTACGCAGCGAGCTTGGTAGCGTTGATGGTTGAAGTGCCCCGGCAATTGCTTCGTAAACACGGTTACATGGAAAAACATGTGGCGGTAGAACTGCCGCACCGCGAACGAGCGACCGCGTTCTTGACGCTGGTTGGGTTCGGGTTGGTTTGGGCAGCGTATGTGATCACGCTGATGAATTTGGTTGAGCACGGGATGTGGCGTGACTCGGTGTCGCGATTCGGCTTGATGGCAGCGATGTTGATGGTCGCGTTGACCGCTCATCTGACCTTTCGTCCGACCGGCGGTTTCCTTGAACCGTGGATTGCCAAATTCGGCGGCAGCGTGATCCATCGAGTGCGGTTTATAATCTACTTGGCGGGGATCGGTTTCCCCTTGGCGATGCTGGTGCTCGCCGCGCTCGGCTATGGGTACACGTCAACCGAGTTGATACGACGCGCGATCATCACGTTGGTGTCTGTAATGGTTGCGGCGACATTATGGTCTGGCGTGAAGATCGTTTCGGCCAATATTTGGCAGATGCTAACCGGCACGATGCCGTCGCCTCAATACGACGAATACGGACGAATTAACACGGGCAGTTCCTCGGGATCTCAGGTAAGCGGCGTTCTAGGCGAACATTTTCTCGAACTGAAGCACCACCTCGCGTTCCTGTGTCAATGTGGATTGGTGGTGGGGGCAATCGTTGCATTCGGTTCGCTTTGGATCGATGTCTTTCCCAATGTGCGGATGGGAAATCCCGTCGTTTGGACGGTGCAGGACACGGTCACCCAAAGCTCGGTTGATGCTTCGGGTCAAACAATCACGAGCTCCGTCATGGAATCGACGCCCGTAACGGCGCTCCATCTTTTATTGGCGGCCGCGACATTGTTTGTCGCGTTTCAATTGGCAAAATTGCTGCCCGCACTGTTTGATGCTTTGGTTTTACAACGTGTCTCATTCGATGAAGGGATGGAGCACTTCTTCTTGGTGCTCGGGCGTGTGTTATTGTTTGGCGTGGGGTGTTTGGTCGCTTGTAAGTGGGTCGGTGTCCGCTGGCAAACGATTCAGTGGCTGGCGGTGGGGCTGACGATCGGCTTAGGCTTTGGATTGCAAGACATGGTGCGAAACCTATTTGGTGGACTGGTCGTGCTGTTTGAGAAACCTGCGAGATTGGGAGACTTGATTACCGTAGGACGTGTCACCGGACGTGTTGCGGCACAGAAATTTCGCACGACGGTGTTGTCCGATGACGAGGGACGCGAAGTCATTATCCCGAATAAGAATTTTGTCAGCGAAGATGTGGTGAATTGGATGGGCGCAGGGCGATTGAATGTGATTCCGATCGAAGTCGCAGTCAGTCGAGATGAGCGGCCCGCCGATCTTTGTCGTACGCTACAAGAACTTGTGATTGCACAACCGGACGTTCTGTTGGCGCCCGCCCCGCAAGCTACTTTGGTGTGTGTAGGCCAAGCGTCTCAAAGGATCGAGGTCCGCGCATGGATCGAAGAAGGGCAGGACCCCGCTCGTTTCCGCGATGGGTTATTGAAGATCGTCAGCAAGTTTTTGCGAGAGCATGAGTTGCTCGCCGCTGTGCAACCCACGCAACCATTGATGCGTGAAGCCACCGAGGACGAAATGCTAAGCGGAAATTTCCGATCACGCAGCAGTCGCACTCGCAAACGTTCTGCATAGTGGGTCGCATTAGGCAATCGAGCGAGGGGTTGTTGCAAACGCTCACCAAGTTGGGGACGTGTGGTGTGAGCGTTAAGGCGGTAGCCAATCGATTGGGATCATCGGGCAACCGTTACGCTTTCCCTTCATGCTGTGCGAGCAGTTTGGACCGCGGGAGGCAATCTGCCCATTAACGCGTCGATGATCGCGATGGCAACCAATCACCCGACGAGGGGGAAGTCAACGTGGCGTGGTGTATGGCATGGTGGTGTGCGGCCAGCGGAGGTCGCGGTCCGAACGCTAGCGGAAGCAACCACGATGGCGGGCCAACGTGAATGGAATGGTGAATTATAAATCGCATTTCAAAGGTCGCTCCCACGTCAGTGACGAAGACCAAGCTGGTGTGAGGAGCAAGCCTCCGGAGAACCAACGTGGGAACGGTGTCAGCGGAGATCGAGACCGCTAGGAGAGCCAGCGAAGGCAACCTGGGGTGCAGCGTCTACCGCGATTAAAATGCAACGATCGAGATACTCACCGAGAGGCGAGTCGAAGCGAGCTTCGGTAGTGCCAAGGCACAGGCGGATCGGGAGCGTAAGAGAGTGAGATGGGGCGCAGGTGATCGTTTGTAAACGAGTACAGCAACGGCGGGGCGATCTTTGTGGGGACGGGCGACGGAGGGTCGACGACCGCGTGCGCAATGGTCACCCACCACGACGAGATGCCGTGGCACTTCGCGGCGTCCTCGAGCCGGATGATTCGGATCGTCGGTTTGTCCTTGACGGCCGAACCACACGATCGCCGGGGTTCGGCAACGCCGTCGTGGCACGACGATGACGTTTCAGTGCAGCGTGTATTCTGGGGACAGCAAGAACTCGCGCTGGGCGGCGTGTCGTGACTGCGTGAAACGAACGCGATCGGATTGGATGGAGATCGTTCTTTGACGCGAGCGACAAGAAAGGATGGCGCCGCGACCGCGTTGGTGTTCGCCCAGCGAAGCTTCTCGGCATCGGTATGGCAACAGCATTGGTCCCAACAATACGCGGCCGTCGCGCATCCGCAGGAGCATGTTTCGCAAGGAAAACGCCCTTCTTTTGCGGGTGAGGGAGCCGTCAACGGTAGTCCTACCAGCCCACACGACAACATCACTAGCAATAAAATGCTAACGAAGCATCGGCATCGGCGAGATACCATCGACGGTTGGAAAAAGAACGACAACAAAGTTAGGCCAACGCCTCAAAAACGGACCGCAAACGGCTCGCTCCTCACGGCTGGGATTCTAGTCGGGAGTCGCGCGGTGGTAAAGTCACTTTCGGGTCATCGAGAACGCGGTTTGCGGTTGGAAAAGGCCAACCCACGCGTCCCGACATTGCCGATAGTTTGTTCAAAAACGATGGTGCTAATTGGGAAGATGACGCCCCGGTTTCAGAGTGCTCTATATGCTGTGATTTGTCACCGGGACGACGAATGTTTATACACGCCGTGACTACCTTGGGCATTGCCGGAGCGTATTGAAGGCTCGATCACATGCCGAGAAGAACCATCACGATTCGGTGGTCCGCGGCTCCCATGAACAAACAAGGTTCAAGATGAAGTCCGCCGAATGGATTGCAGTGGCCGACGATTTGGTTACTCGATTGGGTTACTCGTCAAACTTGAACGAGTACAAGTCAGCGTCTTTGAATACAAATCGCAGGCGTACGGGGGTGTTGGAGAGAGACCCGACATCGCTGCCCTTTTTCCACGAGACCACTCGCCGGATCTCGTTGCCAATTTGTTCATTTGCATCGTCGAGGGTAAAGCCAGGGATGGGCTTGCCTAAAAGATCTTGGATCTCGACTTGAATGCTGCCAGCTGCGGAGGTACTGAAATTGATTGCCAGTTCACGGCCCTTGAACTTCAACGGTTTCGTAATCAATTCTCCTCCGGCGTAAGGGGCCTGTGCCGAAGCAAACCCATCCAATCGCATCGAGTATCTTCGCAAGTGCGATGTTGGCTGGGCGTAGTCTTGATTCAGATAAACCGACATCTCCGAGGGACCGGTTTGCACGACGTTCAAGGCGGGGTAATTGGTTCGCGAAACCCAGTTTTTGGCGCCAATCCCGGGACGAACGTAGCCGCTCAGGAACGTGCGGTCGTAGTACTCTCCGCCACGCGAAGTCATCAATACGGCATCGGACGTATCTTTGAAATACGCGGGCGATACATTGATCGCCTCGGCTTGTTCCTTGGAAAGTACCTGACGACCGGGCATGAAGCGAGCAGCGATTGCAACATACAAATGGGAAGCACGAAAGTAAGGGTGGGTTTGATTCGTGTAAAGATGCTCGATTGGCGCTTCACCCTCTCCATGACGATACTCCATCAACACAGGGGGCGACCAATTTAGGAAATCGTTGCTCGTGGTGCGACAGATGCGGCGGACTCCGTCTGCGAAAACTCGGAAAAAACAGACGTATGATTTTTCAACGTCTGACCAAAAGGCGACGTTCTGAGAATCAAACATGTAGTCGAAAGGAACCATCTCCTTGGGGATGACTGCTTGCTCGCGAAGTTTTTTCCAGTGAATCCCATCCGCGGACGTCATCGCCACCAGACCACTGGTCATTGTTCCGCCGATTGCTTTGTAACGCTGGTCGGGTGAAACCCCTGGACGCGTATCAAGCAGCGGAGAGAAGTTGTGGGTCAGCGGAGCGGCATTGGCGAGCACGATATTGTTCGTTTCATGCCCCGGAATTTCGAACTGAGTGAATTCGGGCTTCGTCCACTTGATGCCGTATTTCGATTCTGCGTAACAGTACACTTCACCAGTATTGCCGTCCGCTCCCGCTTTCGGATTGCCTCGATAGTACAGACGATATAGATCACCATCCTTGATCACTGTGCAATAACCGCTGAACGGTCCTTCCCACGGCTTATCGAACTTCAACACGATCCCTTCATCTCGCGGCCGATTAAGCACCAAGCGAACATTGTTGAGTTTTTCGATTAGCAAGTGGTCGACTAACAGTTCACGTCGACTGCCGATATCGATCACGTCCACGTCAGCGCCTAGGGACGAGTGCACCGCGGTAGTGAGTTGCACGGCGAGCAGAAAACAAACCACAGTCAAGCAACGCATGAGCGAATTCCCATTTTTGGAGTAACGGACGCTGTCAGCATTCTACGATGATCGCTCACGCGATGCGTGACGGAGGCGCAACGTTTTGGGCCGCAACACGGTGGCGATCGGCAGCGCCGGGCTTTGAGGGTTCGCGTAAATCATAACCCGACGCATCAGCGGAGGGGGGGGAGTCAAGCGGTATATCCCCACGCTTACGCTTGGGGTAATTAAGAACTCACCCGAATAAGAACGAAGCCATTGGGGCCCCAATGATGAGCCCCAATGGCAATGCCAAGAAGGTTACTTGGTTTGCTGCGGCGCTGGAGCGTAAAGCTCTTTGACGCCGTTTTTCAAGCCGTAGAGTTGCGTTACTTCTTCGCCGCTAAGCACGCGATCGAAGACGGCCAAATCATCCATGTGACCAACATAAGATGCGCCCAAGACCATCAGCACGGATGCGGGATCCCAATCGAACGTCAAATCCCAGTCTTCGATGGCCCCCATCGACTTGCCATTCATATACAAACGCCCCGATGGCTTGGCGTCCTTGTTATTGATGTTCTCGAGCGTGAACACCACGTGCGTCCAGGAGTCACTTGAAAATTGCGGTTTCTCCACTTGAACCATCGGACGTTTATTGAAAGGGAGTTCACCCCAACCGACGTTGTTGGGGTCCCAAATCGAAGTCAGTGGACGAATCGCGTAACGGAAATATCGTGGCGTTTCATCTTTGGAGAACTCCAGGAAAATGAACCCTTTGGCACTGCTGTCTCCGACGATTTGGATGGGATCGCAATAGCCCGGTTCGAGATCCTTATCAGGATTGAGCCTCAACCAAACCGAAACCGTTGAACTCCAGTCTTTCGCGTTGTAGTCGAGTACGCCGGAGTTTTTGAATATTGGCTGAAAACGGCTCTTCTTTGTGAAATGAAGTGCTCCGCCGTAACGACCCGACTCGGGTTCAAGTTTTCCATCGTCATTGGCCTCAGCGTGGTGCATTTCTTTTCCAGCGCGGACATAACACGTTCGGTCGCCGCGAGAAAAATCGGCATCCAATCCTTGGTCAAAGGAGGCGTGCAATGTTAACGCGGTGGCCAGTTTTGACTTGGGCTCGTCGACGGACTTCAGGATCTCGGCCGCTTCGTCCGCTGGGATTTCGCGCACAAACAGATTCCGCCAGCGAATTTCACCGCCGTGTGTTTGCAACATGATGGGGCCGGTTGCGGGGAGCGTTTGATTGCGATCCCAGAAATTCTCCATTACCGCATCATCGACAACCAACAAGTCGTTCAACCAAACCCAGGTGCGGTCACCAATTTGGCGGATACGGACCTGATTCCACTCGCCCAATGGTTTATCGGCGAACACCAACGGGTCGCGACCCGAATTGCCCGGCGTGTTATTGAAAAGTGCACCGGACCCGAGGTGGGGTTTTCGGGTGGGCCTCTTGGGATCGAAGGGTTGATGCCAGTCCCAGATCTGCACCTGGGGCGTGCCCCGCAAATAAATACCGCTGTCGGCCTTGGCGACCGTTTTGTACTCAACGAGGAACTCAATGTCGCCAAACTCTTCTTCGCTGGTTGCATAGGCACCGTGCCCGTCGTTGACGAGTTCTCCGTTTTCCACGCTCCAGTGCTGGGAAAACTCGTCTCGCTGCGTCTTCAAACTTGCTTCTTTTTTCTCACCCGTCAGTTTAACCGCAAGGTGGGGGTTCAAGCCGTACCATCCGGATAGGTCCTGTCCGTTAAAGATCGCTCGAAAGCCTTCGGGTGGCTTGGGCTCGGCGGCGCGGATAGTAGGGGATGCGATAATGACAGCGATCGCCACCATTAGCCATGCAGAATTGCGAGTCATGCTTTTGTTCCTAAGCGGTTCTTGTGAAGTCGTACGTGTAGAAAATAAGGATGCGGAGTTGCGTTCGCGTCGACGGTTCCGTGGAGGCGTCGTAATCGATCGTGGATGAGCGAGTGCACCACGCGGCGACTCCGCTGGATCGCGAGCGAGTCATTGTACTGTAACTTGAAACCGAGTGGCATTCGTAGTCGGAGTGGACAATGAGAAATGTTGGGACGCGTTGAGAGCCAAGAAGTTCAGCCGGGAACGACAAAAACGGCCTCAAGAAGCATTACGGACAGCGGCGTAGCAGGAGCAGATCTGCGGCCAAAGTCACCTTCATCGCGGCCAAAGACTCCATTCGAGTCTGCTGGGAATGTCGCATGCCGCGGTAGGTCATCGCGAGGGCGTCAGCGATCGCGTCGGGTTCGAGTTCGACCTGCTGCTGCCAATGTTTTCGCGCGTCACACTGCAGCCCGGAACTCGTCATCTCCTCTACGATGATTTCCCAGCGGCTGCGGCGATGTCCCGCTTGCTGGACCTGTTCTCGAAGTTCAATCAAATCTTCTTCGCCAGGCACCGCGATGATGCAGGTGCCCTGAGGAGCGAGAACGCGGCTGATTTCCTGCACCGGACGACGTCCGAACAGCGATATCACGCGGTCAACACTCGCATCGGCCGCTGGCAAAATACGATCTGCATTGGCCAGCACCCAGGTGGCTGAAGGCCAACCGCGAGCGGCGAGTTTGATCGCGCGTTTGGACAGGTCGATGCCACAATATCCGTCGGCATCGGCGGTGAACAAGGCCGGGCCAAACGAGCCCTCGCCGCAGCCGAGATCAAGCGTGCGCAGCGGCACCTCCGCGTCGATACGTTGCTGGTCCGTGATCCACGGTTGAAGTGTTTCGATCAGTCCGGCCGCATGGCCGCGTTTCAGCCAGCGATGCCGAGCAAGCACCGCTGCATCGGCGTCACCGGGATTGCGTGATTTCCGATCCTGGGGTTGCAACAGACTCCAGTACCCCTCTTTGGCTCGGTCAAAGTGGTGGCCGGCCGCGCAAAAAAGACCGTTCTCACGCTGGTGAAGCGGTTCTTGGCAATCTCGGACGGTGCAACGAAGTTCAAACATTGCGGCATTCTAAGAGCTCTCAAGCAGAGCAAAAGGGGACGCGTCCCAAACATCCTTGGATGCGGCTTGACCGATCTATTTACGTTGCGAGCTAGTTGCCGAAGCTAGGGCCATGGTGAGCATCATGGTTCCCGCCAGCGTGCTGAGTGCCACACGCAGACTGACCCACTCGGAAAGGAAGCCGATCAGCGGCGGTCCAAGCAAAAAGCCAAAGTACCCGATCGTGGAAACCGTCGCCAGCGCGACGCCGGGTGAATTGCCTGGTAGTCTGCCGCAAGCGCTGAAGACGGCGGGAACAATCGTCGCCAAACCCGCACCGATTAGAGTGAAGCCAGCGAGCGCCACGAAAAGCTGAGTGGATGTTACCACGATTAGGACTCCGGCCATCGCGATCAGGGCACTGATGCGCACTTGTTTAGTGGGGCCCAATCTCGCGGATAAGCTATCTCCGGCGAAGCGACCGATCGCCATTGCAATCGCGAATGTTGCGTACCCCATTGCTGCGACCCCTTCGCCGATGCCAAGCGATTGATGCAAGAGCACCGCGCTCCAATCGGCCATGGCTCCTTCGCTGGCCATCACGCAGAACGCGATCACGCCGAGCAGAATCGTCACCCCGCGCGGCGCACGCTCGTGGTCCTCTCGGCTGCGTTGCTGAGGCTCGGACTCCCCGCGGATTTCGCAATCCGTGTTGGGCTTGCACGGTCGCGTCTTTTCGTCGTGGAAACCGTGGTCGCGACCGGCTCGGTCGGCTAACAGCCGAGAGACAATGGGGACGCTCGCCAATGCCAACGCGGTAGCCACGATTCCAAAGTGCCAACGAACGTCCAAGCCTCCAATCGCAATCAGACTTCCCGCCAAGGCGCCGGCCAGTCCGCCCATGCTCCACAAAGCGTGAATCGACGAATTGACCTGCTTTTTCAATCGACGCTCGACCTCCAACGCTTGCAAATTCATGGAAACATCGAGCATGCCATGGCCGACACCGAATACGAATAACGCCGCGATCAACGAACCCAGGTTGAGCATCACTGAGATCGTTGGCAGCCCCAATAGGTACAGTACGAGGCTGAGGGCAACGATCCGACGACTACCGACACGGGAGCAAAGCCAACCCGCACTGGGCATCGCCACCACCGCTCCTGTCGCCACGACCATCAGAGCTAGGCCCAGACTTCCATTGGAAAGTTGGAACTGCGACTGAATCGCAGGTATCCGGGTCGCCCAGGTTGCATACAGAAAACCATTTAAGCAGAACAGTCCACGCACCGCCCATAGCGACGCGTTCAAGGAAAACGCAGCGGGCTGACGAGTCAGTGGTTGCTGGAGTATTGCGTTTGCCATGTGGTTCGTATTCAGACGATGGTATTCAGACGATGATTGCGGTTGGTGGATTGCGCCGGCAATCCGTCCTGGGTATCGCAGCGGGGGGCGAAGCCACGCCAAACCGCTTGGTTTGAAAAGGGGGGGAGCGGCTTTGCAGAGGGCTCAGCAATATTCCCTTTGCAGCCCCTGTGATTCCAGTTTGGCGGGGACGATCGCCATTCGGTCGACTTGCGTCTTCTCCCAGCCCTGGACATCGAGACCATGTTTGTCGAACAGCTCTCGCACTTTTGCTCGATCCGTCCAACCGATGACGTCTTCGAGCATCGGAATTAGCACACTGAACGCGTTGTCGCTAAGCACCGTGCGACGTGCGATCGGAGCGAGGTGTTTGTTCTCTGATACGGCGATCGTATAGCCGTCACAGCGGTTGACGTGCAACATCACGTGCACGTCGGAGCTGCCATCGCCAACGTAAACGATTCGGTCCCACGGAATACCGAGCTGTTCTTGCAGCTCGTCCATCACCGTCACCTTTCCGTAACCAGCCGTCAACTTCGACACCGAGGTGATTTCACCCGTCTCGGGGTGATAGTTCAGTCGAGTTCCCAAAATCCGCTCCGGTGGCACGATGCCTTCAAGCGCCGAACGCACCACCTCTTCGGGCGACGCGGAGACCACATAGAACGTGAAGCGGTGACCATCGATCCCTTGTTGTAGCAACTCCATCAGCGGAGCCAGATTCTTCTTCAGACGAATCCGCTTCCCTGCTTCCCAAAGATGATCGCGGCGGACTTGTCGATAGTCGGGATCGTGCAGCAAGAGGTAGGTCAACTCGCCACCCTGCTGGACGAGATGCGAGTTGGCCAGTCCGCTGACTTTTGATTCAAAGTCAGACAATCCCAGCATCTCGCTGAGCTCGACTCCGGTATCGTTGAAGCTGAGCGTTTGATCGAAGTCGCTGGCGATCAGGTAGTGCTTTCTGCGCGACGGCGAGTTCAGATCATTGAGATCGTCGAAGGAACTCGTCGGGTTGACTGAACTATGAGCCGAGAACGTTTGGTGCATGTTCGTTTCCATTTTGCTCTAAAAGAATCATTTTAAAGGTGACTTTGTTGAAGCAGACGCCAATGTTTCTGAAGGCCGCCTTCGCCTTGCTCTACTTGGCCAATCCTAGGGACCGGGGATTCGATGGTATAGACAGATTGTCTGAAAACGACAAAATAGCTGTAAGCATTCACTTGCATGTTGTTAGTGACAAGCCGCTGATGTCTCGCTATGGAGGAATTTCCACCGTACAACGGCTGACATCATTAGGTTTATTCATATATCAAATTCGTTAGGGGAAAATGGCTGCTCCGAAGTACAAGCAAATTGCTCAGGAATTGATGGCGGAGATTACATCCGGTCATTATCAACCGACTGGGCGATTACCTAGCGAAGCGCAACTTGTAAAGCGGTTTGATGTCTCTCGGCCGACGGCGGCGATGGCGCTGCGGATGCTGCAAGATCAAGGCTTAATCGTACGTCGTGCCGGATCGGGAACCTTCGTGCGGCAACAATCCGTTGCCGTTGACAACGGGCAACGAAAAATTGGGTTGCTGGTACCGGAGATTAACGAGACCGAGATTCTCGAAGCGATTTGTGGTGACTTAGCTCGCTTGGCTCGATTGCACGACTTCAGCCTGTTGTGGTGCGCAGGAATCGATGATGAGTCTGGCGAGAGGTCGCCCCGAGCGACAAGTTTGCCCAGTACAAGCGACCCGGCGACATCGCAATCTAGCGAAGAGAGTTCCCCTTCCGCAAACGCCCTGTCGGACAGCAGCGAGGACCTTGACCCGATCCGAGTGGCCAGCAAGATTTGCAAACCCTTTCTTGATCAAAGTGTCAGCGGAGTGTTTTTTGCTCCTTTCGAACATCATGAGAAGAGTCGTGAGTTGAACCTTCGGATCACCGACCTGCTGCGCCAGGCTGGGGTTTCGATTGTCTTGCTTGATCATGACATTCACCCCTTTCCGACTCGCAGCGAATTCGACTTGGTGGGAATCAATAATCTTGCCAGCGGTTACGTCGCAGCGACCCACTTGCTGAAGCTCGGGTGCAAGCGGCTATGCTTCCTCGCGCCGCCGTTGGCGGCACCGACCATTACTCATCGAATTGCTGGAGCGCGAGAAGGGGCGTTTACGCATGAAGATCAACTTGCGGAGTTCCAAGTCCATCGTCTGCAACCCGATAACGACGCAGCGATAAAGCCGATCGCGGAATCGTCGGACGCAATCATTTGTTCGAACGACCGCGTGGCAGCGACATTGATGCAAACACTCGCGAGGCTCGGTATCGCAGTGCCTTCGGACATCCGGTTGGTTGGATTTGACGACGTCAACTACGCCCAACTGCTGACCGTGCCGTTAACCACCATCCATCAACCGTGTCGTGACATTGCGGTGGTTGCTTTCCGAGCGATGCTCGACAGCATTGAAAAGATCGTTGTGCCCGCGCGGCATTACCTGTTGCCCGGCCAATTGGTCGTACGGGAATCTTGTGGTGCTTATCAAAAACGCTAAGCGATGCTGGGACGAACGGTGAAACGTTGCCTGCATTCCCCCGTTGGTCCGAGGTTCTTCAGCGGGCAACCTCGAGTTCACAAAAGGCTCGCAGTAGAACTCCAATAGCACCGCCGTCCTTTGTGAGAGTCGTGGTCAATCGCAGTGGCGTCTCGCGAACGGCCCCTTAAGGCGCGACGGACGATTCAGGCAATTCGATTTTCTCGGGGACGTTGTCCATCGCCCAGTACTGGTGTTGGATCTTCGTTTCATCCACGATCACGATGCGAAAACCGGAAGGGTCTTTGCCCAGCGGTCGCCCAACGGGGCCGGTCGTGATCATCTCCATCGCCCCGGCGCGACCGTAGGCGTTGCGGTGGTAATGGCCCGCGAACATGGCTCGGACATCCGCTTGCTTCAGTTGTTCCAAGAGGGGCGTTCTGCGTACGAGCGGAATGTTGAAGTATTCATCGGGTTCATCTTCTTGCGATAGAAACAGCGGGTGATGCTGGAATAACAAGATATGCTTGGCCTTGGCGGCCTTGGCATTTTGGAGTTGTGCGTCGAGCCATGTTTGCTGAGCGGCGAGCACTTCCGGGGCCCCACTCGGATCTTTCAGAACGCTGGAATTCAGGACGACATTGCAGACGCCTCCAACCCAGAATGAAAAGTAGTCGTCCCCAAAGTTCTGCTGATAGCTGGCGATCGATTCGCGAGTCGGTCGATTGCCAATGTCGTGGTTACCGCACACGCAGACGAGCGGGATCTCGGGGTCCACGTTAGAGAAATCTTGCTGAAACTGGGAAACCTGAGCTTGATAACGAGCGTGATTCGGAGTGGCATTCGTCAGATCACCACACACGATCACAAACCGAGGCCGCAGTCGATTGATATGTTTTACAGCCTGCTCAACGAGAGCGACTTCTTGGTCGAAGCCCTTGTTTCCGCTGAACATGCCGTATTGAGTGTCGGCAAGTTGCATAAAGAAGAAGGGGCGTTGCCACGTCTGTTCTTGTTCTGGATTAAAAGCCTTGAACGTTCGATTGGCCGCCTGCGTGAAACGTGGCTCCACCTTGCTGGAGAGCTCGTCCTCCGCGGTTGCGTTGGCCATCAATGTAATCGTTGCGACAATGAACAGGATTGATTTTAAGTAGGTTTGCGCTCGCATGGTGTTCGTCAATCTCGAAGAGCTGGAGGTTCGATTGCGGTTGGATTCAGAGTCTGTAGTAACGATGTTACTTGATGGCCGCGCGGTGTGTCGCCACTGGCGTCCACTATAGCCGCTGCCACCGACGGCGAGTGGTTCTTCCCGAGGGCAAGGACGTGTACACCATCGAGTGTGCGAAGCAAAACGCGTGGCAATACGTGTGGGGACATCGCACGTTCGTTGTTGCCTGCGAATTTTTTAACCTTCCATTTTTTAGCCATGTTCTCATGGCGGGCGAGATCGCGTTGACTCGCTTCTTCACGTCGCCGGTCGTTCTAGCTTGGGCAAGAATGCGGCGATGATGCCCATCAACGGCAGGTAGGCACAGCCATGAAAGACGTGCTCCAGACTCGTCCGATCGGCCCACTCGCCGAGCACCGCAGCGGCGATCGCACTGATCCCAAACGCGAAGCCGAAGAACAATCCCGCCACGGTGCCCACCCGGCCTGGCAGCAACTCTTGGGCGAATACCAGGATTGCCGAGAAGGCCGACGCCAGGATCATCCCGATAAAGACTGTCAGCACGATCGTCCCAACCAAACTCGCGTGCGGCAACGCTAACGCGAACGGCGCCACGCCTAAGATCGAAAACCAAATCACAACCTTCCGCCCAAAGCGATCTCCTAATGGCCCGCCCGCAAACGTGCCCACCGCGACGGCGAACAGGAAAGCAAACGAACACAACTGCGACTGCTGCTTGCTGATGTCGAACTTTGACTCCATATAAAGGGCGTAGTAGCTGGTGAAGCACACCAAGTAGATGTATTTCGACAACACTAACGCCACTAGCACCCCGATCGCGCCACCGACTTGGCGGCGGTTAAGGTAGGCGTGCCGCTGTGGCTTGGACGTATTTCCCTTTGCCACGCAACTGGCCAGCTTGGCGGTATACCACGCTCCGACTTTCGTTAAAACGGCGATCCCTAAGAGCGCGATCAACGCAAACCAAGCGATCGAGCCTTGCCCATAAGGAAAGATGATCGCGGCTGCCAATAACGGCCCCAGCGACGTGCCAAAGTTGCCGCCGACCTGGAACAGCGACTGCGCAAACCCATGTCGCCCCCCCGCGGCCATATGGGCCATTCGCGATGCCTCGGGGTGGAAGATGCTGGAACCCGTGCCGATCAGCGCAGCCGACGCCATTAACGTCGCCAGCGTTTGCGACTGAGAAAACAACAGCAATCCAATGAGGGTCATGCTCATCCCGATCGCCAGCGAATAGGGCTTCGGCTTGCGATCGGTATACAGTCCCACGACCGGTTGCAGCAGCGACGCGGTGAGTTGGAACGCGAACGTGATCAGACCGATGTCGCCATAGCTGAGTTTCAGCGAGTCACGTAGCAGTGGATAAGTTGCGGGGATCAACGACTGGATGATGTCGTTCAGCATGTGAGCGACGCTAAGCGACGCCAGCACCGTCACGGCGGTCTGTTCGACGTCAGGATTGGGATGGAAAGACTCCTCGGGCGTCGATGGAGGAGCCTCACGGGGGACTTCGGGAACGGCGGGGCTACTCATAGGGGGGCTCAGTTGGTTGGGCGGCTACCGCGAGGCGACGTCACCAGGGAGGTCCAAACTTAAGTCAACTAAGACCAGTCGTCTATTGGCTTGGTTCGCGCTCAAACCGACAGGGTGCTTCGGTAGTGTCACAGCCTGGAAAGGCGGACGTCCTTGGGCGAGCGAGGTTGCCGCCCTGCAGCGGTTAAACCAGGATTTCCTTGACGACGCGGCCGTGGACATCGGTCAGTCGGAAGTCGCGACCGGCGTGACGGTAGGTCAAGCGAGTGTGATCGATGCCCATTTGATGCAGGATCGTAGCGTGCAGATCGTGAACATCGACTTTGTCACGCACGATTGATTTGCCAATGTCATCGGTTTCCCCGTGCACGATGCCGCCCTTGACTCCGCCGCCGGCCAGCCACATCGAAAAGCAATCGCCGTGGTGCCCGCGTCCGAATTTGCCCTCTTTTGTCGGCGTGCGTCCAAACTCGGTGGCCCATACGATCAGCGTGTCTTCCAACATCCCCCGCTGCTTCAAATCAGCGATTAGGGCCGCCAGCGGTTGGTCGGCGGCTTTGGCCAGGGGCTCGTGTTCCTTCATGTCACCGTGCGAATCCCAGTTTGGGCGTGACCCGCTGTCGACCAGTTCGATAAAGCGGACGCCCCGTTCGGCCAATCGCCGCGCGACGATGCATTGCCAGGCGAAACTCTTGGTATCGCCACGTTTCAGCCCGTACATGGCCAGCGTCTTGTCGTCTTCAGCGTTCACGTCGAAGGCTTCCGGGCCAGACGTTTGCATTTGGAACGCGGTCTCGTAGCTTTTGATTCGCGCCGCCAATCGTGAATCATCGTGACGACCTTGCAGATGATGTTGATTCAGCGCAGCGGCGAGGCCTAATTCCTGTCGCTGAATCCGTTCGGTTTCGGTGCGAGCCACCAGATTGGCGATCGGCTGTGTCCCAGGGATCACGCGGGTGCCCTGATGATAGGCCGGCAGAAAATCACTGGCGTAGACCTGCGTTCCTCCGTAAGGCAGGTGCGGTGCGATCACAATAAACGACGGCAGATTTTGGTTGACCGTCCCGAGCCCATAGCTGAGCCAAGACCCCATGCTGGGTCTTGTGAACGTGGCTGATCCGGTGTGCATTCCCACCGCCGCTTCGGTGTGATCGAAATGTGCGGACTTCATCGAGCGAATCACGCAGATGTCTTCCATTGAATCACGCAGATGCGGAAAGAGATCACTGACCTCGGTGCCACATTTCTGATTCGCACTCGACGAGAATACGCTGCCCATCAATTTGTCTTTGCCGTTACCGTCGCGTCCTTTGCCGGACGGTTTCGGGTCGAAGGTGTCGATGTGCGAGACGCCTCCGGTCGCAAACACCATGATCACCCGCTTGGCTTTGGCGGCGAACTGTGGCGGCTTGGCGGCCAACGGTCCAAGCGGCGACGTTGCGGGTTGCTCCGCCGCGAGTAACTCGCAGAGTATTGCGGGAAACAGCATCGAACCACCGATCAGCGAACGCAGGGTATGGCGACGAGAAAGCGATGTGGGATTCATCGATCAACAACAGGGTTAGATGGGTTTATTCAACGTACAAAAACTCGTTAGTCCGCAGCATCGTTCGCGCGAACGCACTCCACGCGGCTCGTTCGCGGTCGTTACTTGCGTCATGAGTCGTTTTTAATTCTTCGTTCATCGACCGCATCCACTGCGTGACCTGTTCACGTTCGGCCTCATGCGGCGGTCGACCGAACGTCGATTCAAAGGCGTACGTTAAGCGTTCGTTGTGATCTTTGCTGACTTGCATCCAACGGTCGCCCATTTTCGCCGCAGTGGCATGCACCCCTTCATCGTTCAACAAGTACAGCGACTGAACCGTCGTCACGCTACTATCGCGAGTCGCCGAACTCGCGTTGGCGTCGGCACCATCAAAGGTTGTAAAGAACGGCCGAGCGTTCAATCGGGCCATCATCAAATACACGCTCCGCCGATTTGAATCGTAACTATCGCGAAACGGATGATGTTGGGTGTACTTCCACTTGTCTGCCGCTGGAAAGGGATGCGGCTGGCGTGGCGTTCCGAGTTCCAGTTCACCGCTAAGCCACAGCAGCGTGTCTCGCAACGATTCGGCATCGAGTTGTTGGCGATTGAAACGCCAGTGCCAATCGTTATTGGGATCGCTTTGCAGCGCGACGGGATTGTCTTCACCCTGGGAACTCAATCGATAGGTGCGTGAGAGCATGATGCGACGATGCAGTTTTTTCAGCGACCAACCATCGGCGACAAATCGCGAGGCCATCCAGTCCAGCAATTCGGGATGTGTCGGCGGCAGACCACGCTTGCCAAAGTCACTGGGCGTGTTCACCAAGCCGACGCCAAAATGGTACTGCCACACTCGATTGACGATCACCCGAGCGGTCAGCGGGTTGTCCGGTGTCGTCAGCCACCGGGCCAGTTGCAACCGGCCGCTCTGTTTGGCCTCGTCGTTAGACAGCATCTGCCCACCGAGCACTTCGGGAAACCGTCTGGGGATTTTGTCGCCGAGCTTTTCGGGATCGCCGCGAAGCTGTACGGCGGCGTCCTCGGCGTACCCTTCGGCCATCGCGTACGCCAACGATTCGCCCGGCTGGCCGTCCTTAACCAAGGGCACAAAATCTCGCGGTTTTTGGTCGAGTTCGATTCCTGGAAACGGATACCGCGTGCTCTGGAAAATACCGTACAAGCCGTAGTAGTCGTCCTGCGAAATCGGATCGAATTTGTGATCGTGGCAACGAGCGCAAGTGATGGTCATGCCCAACACCGTACGGCCGATGTTGTCCAGCGTATCTTCGATCGTCAGATGCTGCGGATAGTTATCGCTCAACGAACCGAATCGCCGCGAGATGGCTAAATAGCCGGTGGCGATCCGTTGTTCGTTGCGTTGTTCGTCGGACGTGGCCGGCAACAAATCACCGGCGATCTGCTCCTGCAAAAATTGATCGTAGGGCTTGTCGGCATTCAGCGAATCGATGATGTAGTTGCGATACAGGTACGCTTGCGGAATTGGAAAATCAGAGTTATCGCCTGCGGTGTCGGCGTAGCGAACCAAATCCATCCAATGTCGCCCCCAGCGTTCGCCGTAGTGGGGCGAATCGAGCAACCGATCGACCAAATGCTCCCAAGCTTGCTGCGAGTCGTCGGCAAGAAAGTTTCGAATGTCGGCGGGGGATGGCGGCAAACCGGTTAGGTCATAGGTGGCGCGGCGGATCAGCGTCCGTTTGTCGGCATCATTGACGACGTGCAAATCGTGTTTATCAAGTTCCGCGGCGATGAAGCGATCGATATCGTTACGCGGCCAGTCGGCGTCGTGGGGGTGGGGCACGGGCGGGTCGGCAAGGGGCCGCAATGACCAAAATTTTCGCGCTGCTTGGACATCGATCTTCTTTCGTACAAATCGCGTCGCATCGTTGCGAGGATCGGCGGCGCCGGATGTCACCCACTGTTCTAGATCGGCGATTTCGGCGGCCGAGAGTTTGGCGTCCGGCGGCATCTCCATGCCGTTTTCATACCGCACCGCTTGCATGATCAAACTCGCATCGGCATCACCGGGGACAATGGCGGGACCGTTATCGCCACCGCGGCGCATCGTCGGTCGTGAATCGACTAACAAGCCGCCCTGCAGCTCTTCGCTTTCGCTGCTGTGGCATTCGTAGCAGTGTTTCACAAGCAGCGGTCGGATACGTGCCTCGAAGAACGTCAGTTGGTCGGCCGTGATCGGCGGATCGTTCGAACCATCATGTTTTCCTTGCCAGATTTCGATTCCGGAAAAGTTTGCGGCGCCGCCCTTGCTGGTCAACTCGATCGCTCCCTTGGTAACGTCAACATGCCAGGGCCCAAGTTTCTGCCACTGTCCCGCCTTGCCGCTGTTAAACCGTGGGACCACGGTCTTCCCGTCCACACGGATTTCGTAGGTCTCGCTGCGGTTGTCTTCCCAGACATACAGAAACACGGTGAAGGTGCCGTTGGGAATATTGGTCAGCTCGACGCGATTGCCATTCCAGCGGCTGCTGCGAATCATCTTCGCGCGTGGGGTATCCGTCGACGGAACCAAGGTCACATTTTGTGCCTCGAAGGCTTTGTCACTGCAGACGTAGTTCGAGGAATCTTGGCCTTCCCACGGGTTGCCGTCGATCACGACAGCAGGCCCGTTTAGATTTAGACCACGAAAGAACACTGCCGTCTCGCCCGCATTGCAAACCGGACAAAGTGCAGCAGCGAGAACTAACACCAACGAAACCGAGTTCAGCACTCGTGGCGTGTGGGGAATCGTCATGGGCGTATGTTGGGGCTCTCGACTCAAATGTTAGTTCCAGCCAGATAGCACTGTCATCGACGCTACGCTCGGCAGAGCATGGAGGAACGCAGCACAGCCAAAACTCAGCGACGAACCACCTTGGCCGGTTGAGCGTTGAGCCCGGCTATTATAGGAGCCAATCGTGGCAAGCGTCCAAGCAAAAAATCTCAAAATTCAGAAGGTGACTGAATCTTTGTGCTTGTCAGCCAATCGGAGGCGTCGATCGCGGTGGAGTGAATCAAACGGCAACGCTACGGACCGCCGAGACGTCACGGACTGGTTTTAATACGGGGGATGGCTTTCGCCGGGCGTATGATCTTGGTGCCATCGAAATTGATGTATGATGTACCCTGTTTATCCAGCAAAGCATCCTCACCGAGAGTCCTGTATGCCAAACCCGCCATTTATCCCACCCTTTTCATCGTCCCAACAAATTCCTCGTCGTCGTGCGCTGATTTCATTAGGCGCGCATGCGGCAGTGGTGCCAGCTGTCAGTTGGATGACAGATTCTACGGCGTTTGCCGCCGACACCGACACAGCGCCGGTTCGATTCCCGCGGATGGTGCATGAGTTCTTTGTGGCACAGGTCCGACAATCGGGTCAGCGACACATTCGCAACCTCAATCGGCTGAACACCAAAGCCGATGCGGAGCAATATGTACTCGATGCACGGTCACGGATTCGCCAGTCCTTTGGCGACGAGCCGACGCGTACGCCGCTCAATCCACGGGTCACCGGCACTGTCGAACATGATGATTACCGGATCGAAAATGTGATCTTCGAAAGCCGCCCGGGATTCCCCGTAACGGCCAATGTGTATATCCCCAAAGGGCGAACCGGGCCGTTGCCGGCGGTCGTCGGAACCTGTGGTCATTCGCACAACGGAAAAGCAGAACCGGCTTACCAATCGTTCGCCCAAGGGTTGGCCCGATTGGGCTATGTGTGCTTGATCTATGATCCGATCGGCCAGGGCGAGCGGATACAGTATGTCAATGAAAAACTGGGTTCCGAAATTGGCGTCGGCGTGCAAGAACATTTGCATGCGGGGAACCAACAGTTCTTGGTGGGTGATTTCTTGGGAATGTGGCGAGCGTGGGACGGAATTCGTGCGCTGGATTACCTGCTGACGCGGCCCGATGTCGATAAG